>NZ_JAKJSW010000104.1:0-14989 GCF_050337375.1 Vibrio makurazakiensis
GCACAAGAGTGGCGTAAAGCCTGGGTTACCTATGCTGAATAATATCAATCTCAACTTGCTACGTTCTCTACATGTTTTGCTAGAAGAGTGTCATGTGAGTCGTGCAGCGCAACGACTGCATATTACGCAGTCAGCGGTAAGTCGTCAGTTAGCTCAACTTCGTGATCTGTGTAGTGATCCGCTTTTAGTGAGAGACGGCAACCGTTTAATCCCTACGCCAAGAGCTTTGTTACTTAAGCAAAAGCTCGATGCATTATTGGGAGAATTTGATCATTTTTTAGATGACAAGCCATTTGACCCTAAAGATTGGCAAGGCGAACTCATTTTGTCATCTAGTGACTATGTTGCGCAGTATATTCTGCCTGACATTGCAACTAAGCTGGCCGAACAGGCACCGCAACTCGATCTCGCGTATAGCCTGTGGCAACCTAGCTTCCTCGATTGTATGAATGAAACGGGTATCCACCTGGCATCCACAATGTTACCTAGCAAACCTGAGCAAGTGTCTTGCCTTAAGCTAGGGGAAGATAAGTCGGTTTGTGTGATGCGTAAAGCGCACCCTTTGGCACACCAAAATCATTTATCTGTAGAGGATCTCATTCAGTACCCTCACATTAAAGTTACAGGGGGAGGTGACAAGGATTCTCACGCCGATATTGCCTTAAAAGAACTAGGATATAAGCGCCGAATTGCGCTAAAAGTGCCTTTCTTTTCCGCGGCATGGAACGCTTTGTCACGTAATGATCACTTGATGATTGTGCCTGAGCATATCGCGATAAACTTATTCCATAATCATGATTTGGAATTCCGTCCGTTACCATTCGATACACCTAGTCATCTCTATTGGCTGATGTGGCACCCTAAATATGACAATGACTCTTCCCATCGTTGGGTTAGGGAGCTGGTTTTTTCGAGTATGCGAGAATCTAGCTATTCGATAGGTATGATTTAAAATCATAACGATGATAACAACTACTGATTTCAATTAATGATTCACGCTTGCTACTGTCGGCTCTCTGATTGAACACATTGCCTTCGAGGCTTATACAAGGATATAAAAATGACGTTGACAGTTTGGCTTTCACTTTTGGCTATTTGTTTATTAGGTGCAATGTCGCCAGGGCCGAGTTTAGCGATGATTGCAAAGCATAGTTTAGCTGGTGGACGAACTCATGGACTGGTTGCTGCATGGTCTCATGCCATTGGTATTGGGCTTTATGCGTTTGTTACGATTATTGGTTTGGCTGTTGTATTGGAACAGTCTCCAATGCTGTTCAAGGGCATAAGCTACGCAGGCGCGGGTTATTTAGCTTACTTAGGTTATAACGCGCTACGCTCAAAAGGTGGAGTTGCTGCTAAGTTAGAATCTGGCGAGCGCATGAGTTACTGGCAGTCGGCGAGAGAAGCTTTTTTGCTTTCTATCCTCAGCCCTAAAATTGCCCTGTTTTTTATCGCATTATTCAGCCAGTTTATTGCGTTAGGTAATGATTTAAGTAGTCAAATGATCCTTGTTGCAACACCATGGATTGTTGATGGGTTATGGTACACATTCATTACTTTTATTCTCTCAAGTCCATTAGTTGTCGATCGAATTCGTTCCAAAGCGCAATTGATCGATCGCTTGTCTGGAGTGGTATTGATCCTACTAGCGATTCGAGTTGTCGTGACGGCGTAACTTAATGCTGCCACTGGTTGGTATGAATCGAGGCAAGAAATAATCAGTTAGGTCGAAAGCAAAAACGCCCCACTTTACTGATATGTAAGTGGGGCGTTTTATTTAGCTATAATGTTTAAGAACTATACTTTGGTTCTATATTCGTTAGATGTTACTGACGCTAGCGAACTGCACTCAAAACGTCATCTAAAGCATTCATGCTCTCTTCGAAATATGGGTTATACGTTAGACGTGCATGAATTTTCCCTGCTTCTTGATGACCCCATGCGGAATACCAAACGGGTTCACCAGCAATACACTGTTCTTCGAGCTCAACACCTTGCCCATTACTGCAAATAATCTCGCTTCCATCAATGCCGTAGTTTGGGTTTTGAGGAGAGAATAACAGCCCCATATGCGAACCGTTCGAAATGCGTTGCTCATCAATTTTCATAGAGTAGGCAGTACTGCGCGGATCATTTAATGATGACTCGCCCTGCCAAATTAGAGCATTGTTTGGGTTGGTTAGCGTATTCGAAAACTGCTCGGCGACAAATTGAGTATCTATTACGCTATCGCCCTCGCTCATCATTACAAATACGGGTTTGTTGTATGGCTGTTTAGCGAGGTTGTCACGTACCACTTCTGACGTTTGGTAGTACACCGCTGCCCCATTCATTGGCAGGGAGTTATATCTTAAGTAGTTGTTTTCAGGGTCTTGATCGGCCCAAGTTACAAAATTACTGGCAAACTCAGCATACTGCACCGCAGGAGAGTTTGGTTGAAACGCCGGTGAAAATAGCATGAGCCCTGAGATACTTGGGTCATTGATTGCTTGTGAAGTTACCAGGTTTGCACCAGTTGAGTACCCACCAAGCCAAACTGAGTCATATTGTTTCTGGAGTAGCTTGGTATGGTGATCTACAACTTGTTGCCAATCTTGCAAAGTCGGTAGCATCAAATCACCGACTTTACTGCCATGACCAGGAAGCAAAATTGTGCGAACCAAATACCCTTGCTGTTGTAAGTGGGTTGCGACATCAACAAATGAATACGGTGAGTCACCTAAACCGTGAACGAGCAGTACTGCTTGGCCATTAGGGTCGGTTGGTTGATATTCCTTTGGTGAGTTTGCGTCTAGCTCTTGACGTTTATTATCCGTCATAAATACGCGATTTTCGGCAAGCCACTGTCTTGTTTCAGTTGCGTATTGTTCGAATGTTTCTTGCTGGTAGTGGGGGAGTTGATCTGATTTTTCATAAGCAGGCTCTACAACTTCAGCAGAGCAACCCAGCAACACTGCAATAGTGAGCGTTGCTGGTACGGCAATCATAATGGCTTTTTTCTTCATTGATTCGCTTTTGTCATTAATTCAGGTAATCGTGGTTACTTTTGTTTTGAAAGGTCTTCATATTCACCTTCAATAACGCCGGCATCACTCGTTTTAGAGTAGTGGTGCTCTGCAAATTGGCTTGCCGTAAATGGGCTACCTGATTGGTTTGTCGTGAAACCTTGCTGCTTCATTTTATTTTGAATGCGTTTACCTGTAATTAGAGCAGCGATTGCAAGCGGGATAGCCAATACTAGGCTTGTAACTAAAGCCATAAAACCTGCAATTAGGGCAAATACTGTGACAAATATATTCTTCATAATCTTTCCTCGTCTTATTTATCATCACTATAGCAAGTCGAATGTGAATCAAACATGAACGATTCCAATTTAGCATTAACGAGTCACTATGACTGCTATGTGTTTTTATGATTGGTATTTTTGTAGTCATAAATACATACATAAAATATGGTTATTGGTGTTTTTACTTTTAAATCAATAGGTTAAAAGTTGGCACGCTTAGTGCTCTAGAGAGAGCGTATATATATCACCGTAAGCAATGTACTTACGGATACGWAATCATTACTGGAGCCAAATATGTTCTGTATTCAATGTGAACAAACAATTCAAACCCCAACCGTTAAAGGCTGTTCTTTTGCACAAGGTATGTGCGGCAAGACTTCAGATGTTTCTGACTTGCAAGACGTGTTGGTGCATTCTCTCCAAGGTGTTTCTTTTTGGGCCAGTCTAGGCCGAGCTTGTGGTGTTATCGATTCTGAAATTGATGAATGGGCACCACGTGCATTCTTCGCAACATTGACTAATGTAAACTTTGATCCTGAACGTATCATTGAATTTGCTCAGCAATCTCATCAATTCAAGCAAAAGCTTGAGCAGCAAGTTCGTGCTGCTGCAACTCTAACTGGTTTTGAAATTCCAGAGTTATCGCCAGCTGCTAAATTTGACCTTCCAACAGACCCAGAAGCTCTGATGGCACTAGCGCCACAAGCGGCGGTTAACCGTGGTCATGACTCTCAACACGAAGATGTTATTGGTTTACGTTTACTTTGTTTGTACGGCCTTAAAGGTGCTGCTGCGTATATGGAGCATGCTTGCGTATTGGGGCAAACAAATGAAGAAATTCAAGGTGAGTACCATGAAATTATGGCTTACCTAGGCACAGACCCAACGGATCTAAAAGCATTACTTGATACGTCAATGCAGATTGGTTTGATGAACTATAAAGTAATGGAAATGCTAGATAAGGGTGAAACGGATACATTCGGCCACCCAGAGCCAACGGCCGTTAATGTAAAAACGGTAAAAGGCCACTGTATTTTAGTATCTGGTCATGACTTACATGATCTAGAGAAGATTCTTCAACAAACTGAAGGCAAGGGCATTAACGTTTATACCAACGGTGAAATGCTTCCTGCACATGGTTACCCTGAGCTGAAAAAATACCCTCACCTAGTGGGTAACTATGGTAGCGCATGGCAGAACCAGCAAAAAGAGTTTGCTAATTTCCCAGGCGCTATCGTAATGACTTCAAACTGTCTGCTTAATCCTGATGTGGGCCAGTATCGTGACCGTTTATTCACGCGTAGTATTGTTGGTTGGCCTGGTGTTGCTCATGTAGAGGGCGATGATTTTAGCGAAGTAATTGAATGTGCACTTGCGCATCCTGGCTTCCAACATGATGAGATCGAGCAAATGATCACTGTTGGTTTTGGTCGCAATGCCTTGATGGAAGCTGCGCCTGCTGTGATTGATCAAGTGAAAGAAGGCAACATTAAGCACTTCTTCCTAGTGGGTGGTTGTGATGGCGATAAATCAGAGCGTAGCTACTACACAGATTTCACTGCTCAAGCTCCAGAAGATTCAGTTATCTTAACTTTGGCGTGTGGTAAATTCCGTTTCAACAAGAACCAGTTTGGTGAAATCAACGGCATTCCACGTTTACTAGATGTTGGCCAATGTAATGATGCTTACTCTGCAATTCAATTGGCGTTAGCGCTATCTAAAGAATTTGACTGCGGTATTAATGAATTGCCACTAACACTGGTTCTTTCTTGGTTCGAACAAAAAGCGATAGTTATCTTACTGACGTTGTTTGCTTTAGGTGTAAAAGGTATTTATACAGGCCCAACCGCGCCAGCATTTTTGACAGAGAACCTATTGAAAATCATTCAAGATGAGTTCGATATGCGTTCTATCTCTACTCCAGAGAAAGACCTAAAAGACATTCTTGCAGCGTAGTAACTTTCTATATTTAAGCCTCGGCATACGCTGAGGCTTTTACGTTTTTATCTTATTCTGAATTAAATAAAAGAGGTCACCCGGTTATGCAAGCATGGTCTGAAAGTGATTCAATTGAACTCGTTTGTCTTAAAAAATGGCATGAAACAGCCGATACCGTCAGTTTAGAGCTAGGTTATTCTGATCAAGAACGCACCTTTGAATTTAAGCCGGGGCAGTTTGTGACGCTAGGTTTGAATATGCCTGAGCAATTTGAATATCGTGCGTATTCTATCAGTTCAGCTCCGAATGGGAGTAGCCTGAAGCTTACTGTTAAGCGTGTTGAAGGTGGTATTGTTTCTAATTTTATTGTTGATGAGTTAGATGAAGGGGATGAAATTGATGTATTAAAGCCTGCTGGTGGCTTTAACTGTGTTGACTGTGTTCCTTCAACGTCGAACAAAGTGACCTTGGTGAGTGCGGGTTGTGGTATTACTCCTGTTATGGCGATGGTGAGATATTGGTTATCTTTTGACAGCGGCATTGAGATTGATTTCATACATATGGCTCGAGATCGACAGCAAACCATTTACTACCGAGAACTTGTACAGTTAGAAAAAGAACACCCTAACTTCAACCTCCGCTTGTTACTGAAAGACAATACTGACACGAATTGCCCTCAAGGTCGTTTAGATAAAAACTGGCTAGTGAAACTCAGCCCTGATATCCAGGATCGAACAGTGTACTTGTGCGGTCCTGTTGGTTTTATGCAGGATGTAGAAAGTTATTTGAAAGAAATTGATTTCAACATGGCGAACTTTTATCAAGAAAGTTTTACTCCTAAGCCTGTTGAAAGCACACCTATGGCTAATGAGGAATCTGGAACTGAGCAATCAGCTGTAAATGTCTTTGTTCCGAGTTTTGGGGTAGAACTTGAAGCTGAAAAAGGCTCTCCTTTAATCGATTCTTTAGAGAAAGGAGGCGTCCCTGTTATTGCTGCGTGTCGTAGCGGAATTTGTGGTTCGTGTAAGTGTAAAGTTGATAAAGGCACTGTAACGACAACGAGCACAGAAACGCTCACACCAGAAGAAATCGAGCAAGGTTATGTTTTAGCATGTTCTAGTACGATTCAGTCGGATTTAGAAGTTTCACTCTGATCACTTCAGTAGAGTGCTTGTCTCTCGAAAGCATAATCAATGTATTAGCTGCATCAGAACAACCGTCCTAATTTGGACGGTTTTTTGTGACCGCGCGTTAACTGTTTACAATTTTATCATTACTTGATGTCACAGATAATTACTCTTACAGTATTGGTGACCAATTATTGTTGTTAGTATCCGCCTCAGTTTTCCCCTCAACCGATATTAGGCCGTGAGCCGACAATCGTTCAATGATTATGCATTACGAATTCATGGTTGAATTCGATACGTCACAGGAGGTGTGGTATGAACAGTTCACTATTTTTAACGGGCTTTGGCTTGTATGTTTGTTTTTTGATCTGGTTAGGTTGGTTTGTCTCTCGGAATCAAAAATCAGGTGAAGATTTCTTATTGGGTGGACGCGGGTTACCACTTTTCCTTGTGCTTGGCACGACGGTTGCGACTATGGTTGGTACGGGCTCGAGTATGGGCGCTGTCGGTTTTGGTTATACAAACGGCTGGGCAGGGGCTTTATACGGCATTGGTGGCGCAATTGGTATCTTGCTGCTTGCATGGTGGTTTGCCCCAGTGAGAGCTCTTAACTTTATGACTATGAGCGAAGAACTTGCTTATTATGTTGGTGCAAATCACATCGTCAAAAATGTAGTGGGGTTACTGATTTTTATTGCCTCAATAGGGTGGCTAGGCGCTCACATTTTAGGCGGAGGAATGTACCTTGCTTGGATAGCCGATATCGACTTGAGCRTGGCAAAAGTTTTGATTGCTGCCGCCTTTACTATTTATGTTGTTATTGGTGGCTACACTGCGGTTGTTTGGACCGACACAATACAAGCCGTTATTTTATTTGCGGGCTTCATTTTAATGGCAGTATTGTCGGTAGAGCATATCGGCGGTTTGGATAACGTATATGCAGCTATGGAGCCTGAAGCGATTAGCTTTCTAGCGATTGATAAACTGGGTGTGTTACCTGCGATTTCATTAGCAGTGGTCATTGGAGTCGGTGTGCTAGCTACCCCGTCTTTTCGACAGCGTATTTATTCAGGTAAAGATGTAAAAACTATTCGCCGTTCGTTTGTTGCATCCGGTGTTTTGTATCTCTTGTTTTCGATTATTCCAGCCATCATCGGCATGGCTGCTCATGCGATAGATCCTACGCTAGACAATCCCAATTATTCATTCCCATATATTGCAGCGACAGTATTACCTGCTGGTATTGGTATGGTTGTTTTGATTGCGGGGCTTTCTGCGACAATGTCTAGCGCCAGTTCTGACGCGATTGCAGGCGTGTCTATTTTATTACGTGATGTTTATGTGATGTTTACAGGGCGAGTTCCTAATAAAGAGTCGATGCTGAATTATTCGCGTTTAGCACTTATCGTAGTGATTGGTTTTGCTTTGCTCTTTGCACTGACATCTAACGATATTATTGGGTATATCACTAAAATGATTTCAACAGTGATGTCGGGGATGTTTGTATGTGGAATGCTGGGTAAATTTTGGCGACGTTATAACTGGCAAGGAGCAATAGCAACCTTAGTGGGGGCGTCTGCGGCTTCATTGGTCGTTATGTTCAGTGCTGATTTAACCAGCTTTTGGGGCAATCCTGTTATCCCGTCATGTTTATCTGCATTGGTGTTAGGCGTAGTTGTGAGTTTATGTACACCCGCTAATCAGGTGACGCCAGAAATGGCAAAAGCGATATTGGATGATGAACGTGCGTTGATGGAAATGGAGCTATCTGAGTCAGGAGTGCTGAAGGAAGATTCGTCGCCGAAGCGTCCTCTGAATACTGCTCAATAACCAATCAAAGATATGAAATAAAAAAGGTAGCCTAGAGGCTACCTTTTTAGGTTATGGAGCATTTTTACTAAAGAGCAAAAGCAATTACGCTTTTTTTAAATCGCGAGCAGGGTAAGTTAATGTAATGTCACCCGCTTTAACGTGTATGAAAGTACCGCCACCACTAATGCCTGTAACAACCATTTCACCTAGGTCAACACCTTTAGTTGCGACTACTACTTCATCAATTGCAAACATGTAAACACCTTAAATATTACTTATTGGACGTGGTAAATCTTTAGGCGGATTTAATCAGAAAGGGTGTGATACGACTAATCAGCTATTTAATCGTGAGGATTAAAATTGTCTATCATGATGGTGCGAGGTCGAACGATTGAAAATAACGAGAAGAGGAAAGTCGCTACACGTAAATGTACGATGTAGCGATCTTTTTTATAGCCTATGAACCTTTAATTTTTATCGCTTCAACATTTTTGGATTCAAAAATATCTTTGCTTGATTCATCTGTATTACTAGTGACGTTGTTAGTAATGCTGGTGTGGATTGCTTGGCTACGGCCATTGTCTTTAGCTTGATAAAGGGCGGTATCTGCCATTTTTATTAGTTCTTGTGTGTCGACGTTAACGTCTGGGTAGGTCGCAACGCCAATGGAAACGCCGAGCTGACCAAGAGACAGTCCTTTCATTTCTAGGTGCAACTCGCGTACAGCCTCGACAAGTCTATCTGCGAGCTTTATAGACTCTTCAACTGAGCTATTAGAGCTTAGAACCGCAAGTTCTTCACCACCTAAACGACAGGCGACATCTGCCTCGCCAATTTCTCGCTTAAGTAGGCTTGCGACCTCTTTGAGTACGTAGTCGCCCGCATCATGACCAAAGTTATCATTGAAACGTTTGAAGTGATCTAAATCGAGCATCAACAAGGACAGGGGAGTATTGTCTTGCTGTGATTTCGACCATTCACTTTCAATCGCTTCCTCAAAGTAACGACGATTGAATAGCCCTGTCAGTGGATCGCTGAGTGCTTGAGAACGCAGTTTTTCTTGTAGGCTTAAATTTGCGAGTGCTAAACCTAAATGCTCGGCAATAGTAAACGCCAGTTGCTTTGTTTCTTCATCGATACCTGTTGTGCATTCTTCAAAATAAAGGTGGAACATTCCGACAGTGTTACCGTGTGCGGTGAGTGGTACACACAAAGTGATCCCGTCCGTTTCACACTGGCTCATATGATTGCATGGTAAATTGTGGTTTTCGTCTTGTGAGAGGTGATGTTTACCTTTGCGAAGTGCCCAGCAGTCATGAGGGGCGTACATTTGATTTGCAGGCCAACTTCCTCCCCAATCAAGTCTCACTTCTAATTGGTTACGTGACTCACGCATAATGGACACGCAGCCATTAATGTCGCCAAGAATTCTCGGGACAATGTCAGCAACCACCATTTGAGCTTCAGTAATGCTGTTACATGCAGCAAGCATATTCGCCAGTCGGTGAAGCAGCCCAATTTCACGAGTGCTTTTTTTGATGCGTTCTTCTTGTTTGTCTCTTTCTAAGTTAACTAAACGGAAAATGCGTTTATTACTGAACCAAGAGGAAAACACTAATACAAACAGTGAACAGCCCATAAGAGTAAATACGATGGACTGAAGATCTTTCGCCATCGCATAGAGTGTGGTCATAGGCATGGCTAAGCGAAGTATATAGGTGGTGTCGTGGCCATGCTCATCGGGAACGAGCTCGAGCTTTTTAGCAACGTATAGTAGTTCTTGATTGAGTGTTGGGCTGTACCGCTTTGATAACCCCTCTTCGCCACTTAGCGCAGCAACAACTTCCGGCCTTTTGCTATGGTCATCTGTTGTTAATAACTCGCGAGAATTGAGTTGTGAGTCACCTAGGACTTTGCCTGAGCTATGGATAATAGTGAAGCGACGGCCGAAGCTAGCCTGGGACATAGTACTAATGAACTGATCGATCTCGGAGATGTCCATATCATATAAGTCCAACTGCTGATCTCGCATCTGATATGAAACGTCGTCAATAAGGCTGAACATGTAGCCGCTAACAATTTTAGTAAGCCACTCATCAAGGGTCTTATTATAAAAGTAACCACCAATAACCATCGAAGCGGTGAGTGCTAGGATAGGAAAGTACTGAAATAGACTAAATGACTTTTTCTTCATTATTTCTCCATCATAACGTTTGGACTAAAGAACTTATTTGACGTGTATTATYAATAACCATTCACTCAATATGGTTTATTGTTTGATATTCAGCACTTTAGTTTAGTTGGTCATTTTTAATTGGTGATCTGAAGATAGGCAACTTGTCTCATTTGTGTGCACTTGGTTCAATAAGGGAAAGAAAAGGGAATAGAATGTTGCAATGAGGTAATTAGTTTACTTACCACTGATCGAACCTGCCGCCTAAACAAAAAAGCCCTTCGACATAATGCGAAGGGCTTTTATCAAAACAGCTTGGTAAAACTAAGTTCGTCTAGTTAAGTACGTTTAGCTAGGTATGCTTCGTAGTCTGGAATTTCAATATCAACTTCTTCTTCAAGTAGGCTTGAGCTGAACATGAAGTTTGCTGTTGCACGGTTTGCTGCAACTGGAATGTTCCAAACACTTGCGATGCGCAGTAGGGCTTTTACATCTGGATCATGTGGAACAGCGTTTAGTGGATCCCAGAAGAAAATCAACATGTCGATTTTGCCTTCAGAAATAAGTGCACCAAGTTGTTGATCGCCGCCCATAGGCCCACTAATCATGCTCTTAATTGCCAAGCCTGTCTCTTTACTAAGCATAGAGCCAGTAGTACCTGTCGCGTATAAAAAGTGTTTCTGAAGTTTTTCTTTGTTCTCTGTTACCCATCTTAAAAGCTCAGGCTTGAAATGATCGTGAGCAACAAGGGCAATATGTTTGTGTGCTGGCATTTTTCTTGTTGTTTTTTGCATTATGTTCCCTAATTATTGGATTCTTTTTTGTTATTTATTGAGAAGCTGGGGGCTTCGACGCTAAACACAGGGCGAAATGCAGAAGGTGATAATGAGTCTGCTATGACCTGTCCCTGTAGGGTTGTTGGCGTCAGTGGCTCTATTATTGGTGTAGCCTTTATATCATAGGATTGACCACGCAGGTAGCTAACCGCTTGATGTACTGATAACCGCCCTTGCTCTACCATTTTGTCTGTCGGGGCAAAGAGCACTTTATTACGGAGTAATCCACGATAGACACCATGACTAAGGTAGCTAGAAACTAACCCAATTTTGTCGGTTTTCTTTTCTGCTCTGAGCTCACTAATTGCCGCTTCAATAGCAACTGCGCTGCCCACAATGTATTTAATATTGGGTATATCAATGACACGCTGAACAAGGTTTCGCTGAAGCTCTTTATCATTATCAGCCCAGTAGCTTACAAAAATATTAATATCACTGTTTTGAATCGCATCATAAAAACCTTCTGCGACTGGCTTTGTTCCACCCCTTGCTTGTGGACCTAACAACAAACCAATATCAATTTTACCACTGCCTTTCGGGTGCTTTTTCGCTAAAAACTCACCAGCTTGATAACCCATGTTGTACCAATCTACGCCAACTGTCCCTTTTAATAACTCAGACTGTTTTTCATTGAGTGATAGGTCATTGACGGTGGCGAATACAGGTGTCGAACCTACCCAACTTCCTAGGTTATCGTAGAAGATATTAGGCGAGACGGTGCCAAGAATGATCGCATCAGCTCCCCAACGAGTACACAATGCCAGCTGTCCCTGTTGTTTTACCTTATTAGGGTAACCTCCGGCTTCAAGCACTCTTAGCTCAATATCGTATTTTTTCGCTTCAGAAACCATTCCATAGTTAACCGATAGCCAATAAGAATCTTTTAAGTGCGGGTATATTGCACACACTTTTTCAGGCGCTTTCACCCGCTCTGGTTCGTTCGCAGCAGAGCTGTATGAAGCTACGCTAGCGCTGAAAAAGAGAATCATGGATAAGATGAGAGATTTGATGGTCATGAATAGGCTGTTTATTGGCATTAGTTAAGTAAACACTGCAAAATATAGCGTATTCTGGTTGGGTAAAGAAGAATGTTTTGAAGGTTTACGATATATGTTGTTAGCAACGGCGAGTATAGGCAAAAAGTTACTGGTTTCTTTTATCGCAATGGCCACGCTAGTGCTCGTTTCTGCGCTGATCGGTGTATCTGGTTTTAGTTTCGTAGCGAAAACAGAGCGTAATGTCGTTGATTCAGCATTGCCAGCCATGATTGAAGCGAGGCAAGTTTCGGAGCTCAGTACGCGTATTATCTCATCAGTACAAATCTTGTCTAACGCTAAGAACGAACAAGAGCGTAAAGCCGCAGGCACGGTATTGTTTGATCAGTTGGAATTACTGCTTTCACATATTAAAGAGTTAGGCGTGGATTCTTTCGACTCTCAACTTCTCAATGAATTAGAAACTAACGTCCAAAGTGTGATTGATACATTGGCTGAGTTAGGTATTTCAGTAGAAAGAAAGTTGTGGTTAGTGAGTGAACTAACGGCGCGTGTTAGTGAAATGCGGTTACTAGGAGAAGAGCTCGAACAACTCACCCGAACTCAAGTTCTTAATACCAGTACCATTGCTGTAGCGAATGTTACTCATATCTATGACTTACTCGATAAAGATCAAACTGAAAAGGCTTATGAAGCGTTAGACGCTTTAGTGGAAGTGGACCTGGATCTTTCTGAGCGACTTCATGAACTCCACTTGTTAGCATTTCAAATGCTTAACCAAATTGAAGAATTTCAAACGGTCGTCAATATTGATCGAATTGATCAGATCAAAACGGAATTCGAATCTAATCTACGCATCATGCAAAGACGTGTGAAGGCAGTAGAAGACCCAACTCGATCCCAGCAGATGTCTTACTTACTTGAAGAACTGAGTAAGCGAAAAGTGGTATTTGATGTTCTGTTCAAGCGTTATGAAAATCAGCAACAGTCTGAGCTATTAATGAGGAATACACTGTCACTGTTCACTGCCCTTAATACCACGGTTAATCGTCTGGTGGATGACTCAAATTTAAGTACGACCAAAGCTGTTGATGAACTTACCACGACACTTAATTATGCTCAGTGGACGTTGTCGGTTATCTCGGTTATTGGTTTGATCATTGTTGCTTTGATTGTTTGGCGAGTCGTATATGTCTCTGTTGTTAAGCGTTTAACAGAGTATTCATCGGCGCTAATGTCTATTGCGCAAGGGCGGTTGAATATTGATATTCCCGTAAAAGGGACCGATGAACTTGCTCGCATTGGTGAAGCGATTATCACCGCTCGAAATACGGCCCAAGCTTTACAAGTGGTAGCGGTTGGAGAGGCGAAAGCCAAGCGAGAATTAGAAGATCATAAAGAACACTTAGAAGAATTGGTAACCGAGAGAACCTATCAATTACAAAAGACCAATAAACGCTTGAATGTGGAAGTGGTTAATCACGCCAAAGCACGTTCAGCAGCAGAACAAGCGAGCCGAGCAAAATCCGCATTTTTGGCGACAATGAGCCATGAAATTCGTACACCGATGAACGGTGTATTGGGAACGGCGCGCCTACTCAAAGATACGGGGCTTAATGACTTGCAGGTTAAATACGCCGATATAATTAATCGTAGTGGTAAAAACTTACTGGCGATCCTAAACGACGTACTTGATTATTCTAAAATTGAAGCAGGCCATTTAGAGATCCGTTTAGCATCTTTTGACTTATACCAAATGGTGCAAGATACATACTCGTTGATGGAAGGCAGAGCTAGCGAGAAATCGATCGAATTTACTTACTTTATTGAAAGCGATGTAGGGCAATTTTGGCGTGGAGACGCGACCCGATTAAGCCAGATCCTGAATAATTTAGTTGGTAATGCTATTAAGTTTACTGATAGCGGCTCGGTCGATATCTACATCAGTTTAGACCTTGATGATCCGAGCAAGCTGCTGTTTGAAGTGACCGATACCGGGCTAGGCATTCCTGATGATGAGCAGACATGCTTGTTTGATGCTTTTACGCAGGCGAGCTCTGGTCAACACAAAGTTGGCGGAACTGGACTAGGCTTAGCTATTAGTAAGCAGATCATTTTAGCCATGAATGGCTTAATAGGTGTCGACTCTACTGAAGGCGAAGGAAGTCGTTTCTGGTTTACGTTATCTCTAGAGCAAGGTTCAGAGGTGTCGGGTGCTATGCCTTTGGTTGAAGAACAATGCATCCGTGCAAAAGTCTTATTGATAGAGGATAACCCGGTAAACTGTATGGTAGCAGAAGGCTTCTTAAACAATATGGAGCATGAAGTGGTGATTGCTATGTCTGGAGAAGAAGCGCTCGCAGCTTTTTCTCAGCAAAGTTTTGATATCGCCTTAGTGGATATTAATTTGCCAGACTGTAGTGGTGTGGACTTGATTCAAACATTAAAAGCGATGGAATCAACATCAGGGTCATCGCAAAGTATTCCAATGGTCGCGGTATCTGCCCATGTATTTAATGAGGAAGTCGAAAGCTATTTGGCTTCTGGGTTCGACAGTTTCTTACCTAAACCTTTAGAGAAAGAAGCACTAGAGAGTGTGATTTCTTCACAGCTTGGAGGAAAGTCGCTGTTGTTACCGCAAACGAAACAATGCCAATCAGTAGTGAACACTGATGTGATCGACAAAGACCAGACAACCGTAGAAGAGAAGAATATGTCGATCATTAACCTTAAGGTTATCGAGTCTGATTTAAAGGTGCTTGGTATAGATAAAGTAAAAGAAATCATTCACTTATTTGAGTCTAGCAGCCTAGAAATTATAG
>NZ_JAKJSW010000105.1:0-14917 GCF_050337375.1 Vibrio makurazakiensis
GGTATGAAAGACTTGATCAAACGTCTACAGCCAGACTGTTTTGAAGATATCATCGCTTTGGTAGCTTTATTCCGCCCAGGCCCTCTGCAATCAGGCATGGTAGATAACTTTATCGACCGGAAGCACGGACGAGAAGCGGTTTCTTACCCTGATGAAACATGGCAGCACGAGTCGTTAAAAGAAACACTGGAACCGACTTATGGCATCATCCTGTATCAAGAACAGGTAATGCAGATCGCACAGATACTTGCGGGATATACCTTAGGCGGAGCTGATATGCTGCGTCGTGCGATGGGTAAGAAAAAGCCAGAAGAAATGGCCAAGCAGCGTGGTACCTTCAAAGAAGGTTCTGAAGCGAATGGTGTTGATGGTGAACTTGCCATGAAGATCTTCGACTTGGTGGAAAAGTTTGCAGGCTACGGTTTTAACAAATCTCACTCTGCTGCCTATGCTTTGGTTTCTTATCAAACTCTTTGGTTGAAAACACACTACCCAGCTGAGTTTATGGCTGCAGTAATGACAGCCGATATGGATAACACCGAGAAAGTCATCGGCTTGGTTGATGAATGTATCCGTATGAAGTTGAAACTTCTTCCACCAGACATTAACTCAGGTTTATACCGATTTAATGTTGATGAAGAAGGCGCGATTGTTTACGGTATTGGTGCGATTAAAGGCGTGGGTGAAGGCCCAATTGAAGCCATTATTGAAGCACGAGAAAAAGGTGGTTACTTTAAAGACCTATTTGATTTCTGTGCTCGAATTGACCTTAAAAWAGTAAACAAGCGAGTTATCGAGAAACTGATCTACTCGGGAGCGTTAGATAGGCTAGGGCCACACCGTGCTGCGATGATGGCTTCGCTTAAAGATGCGGTTAAAGCTGCAAGCCAACATCATCATGCTGAATCCTTTGGTCAATCGGATATGTTTGGTGTTTTGACGGATGCCCCTGAAGAAGTTGAGCACAAATATACGCAGGTTCCGAAATGGCCTGAGAAAGTATGGTTAGAAGGTGAGCGAGAAACGCTCGGACTTTATCTTACGGGCCACCCRGTTAATGCGTATATTAAAGAGTTGGCAAAGTACACCAGCTGCCGTTTGAACGATGCTACGCCAACACGMCGTGACCAGTCGTTGACTATTGCGGGCCTTGTTATTGCGTCTCGTGTGATGACAACTAAACGCGGAACGCGAATTGGTTTGATGACAATTGACGATCGCAGTGGTCGAATGGAAGTGATGTTGTTCTCGGATGCCCTTGAAAGGTATGCAGAACTTCTCGAAAAAGATAAAATTGTTGTCGTTTCTGGACAGGTCAGCTTTGATGACTTCAATGGTGGGCTTAAAATGTCCGCACGTGAGGTCATGGATCTCGGAAGCGCCCGTGAAAAATATGCGCGTGGTTTATCGGTTTCGATTGATGAATCACAAATTGATGGCCAATTTTTTGAACGATTTAGTCAAATCTTGGAACCGCATAGAGCCGGAACAGTACCAGTCAATGTATACTACCAGCGTGCCGACGCGAGAGCGCGGTTAACTTTGGGCACCGAATGGCGTGTAACGCCGAGTGATACATTACTAGACGAATTAAAACAGCTACTTGGAAATAGCCAAGTAGAACTCGAATTTAACTAAATTCAGCTCCACTTACTTGAGAGCTGAGTCAACAAGGATTCATAGATGAGCCTGAACTTTCTAGAATTTGAAAAGCCTATCGCTGAACTTGAAGCAAAAATTGAAGCGCTGCGTGACGTTTCTCGTCATGGTGGTGAAACTGCGGTAGATCTAGACAAAGAAATTGCACAACTAGAGAAAAAAAGCTTAGAGCTTAAACAAAAAGTATTTAGCGATTTAGGGGCTTGGCAGGTTGCTCAACTTGCTCGTCACCCTCAGCGTCCATACACATTGGACTACCTAGAGCATGCTTTTACTGAATTTGAAGAGCTTGCTGGTGACCGTGCTTTTGCCGATGATAAAGCTATCGTTGGTGGTATGGCTCGTTTGAATGGTCGTCCTGTTGTTGTAATTGGTCACCAAAAAGGCCGTGAAACGAAAGAAAAAGTAAAACGTAACTTTGGTATGCCAAAGCCAGAAGGTTACCGTAAGGCTCTTCGCCTAATGGAAACTGCTGAGCGTTTCAATATGCCAATCATTACTTTCATCGATACTGCGGGTGCTTACCCAGGTGTTGGTGCTGAAGAGCGTGGCCAATCTGAAGCTATCGCTAAAAACTTAAAGGTAATGGCAGGTCTTACTGTTCCAGTTATCTGTAATGTTGTTGGTGAAGGTGGTTCTGGTGGCGCACTAGCTATCGGTGTTGGTGATTACGTGAACATGCTTCAGTACTCTACGTATTCAGTAATTTCACCAGAAGGTTGTGCTTCAATCTTATGGCGTGATTCAGACAAAGCTCCACAAGCTGCTGAAGCTATGGGTCTTGTTGCTCCTCGTCTAAAAGAGCTTGAGCTAATTGATGAGATCATTCCAGAGCCTCTAGGTGGCGCGCACCGTGATCCAATCCAAATGGCTGAGAACATGAAAGCGGTTCTTGTTAAGCAATTGGAAGAGCTAGAGCAGTTTGATAATGATGCTTTACTTGAGCGTCGTTACCAACGCTTAATGAGCTACGGCTACTGCTGATAAAAATGGAGTAATTGTTTACTCCACTAAATATGAATTTAAAGGGTTGGACGTAGTGCCAGCCCTTTTTTATTATATGTATTATTCTATTTTCCCCTGGGTCATTCATGCGTTCCATGTTCAAAGTTTTCAGCCAATCTATCCAGAGTTCTTCTGTTTCTCCTAAACGTTTAGTATTGGCATACAGTGGCGGTGTAGATTCTCAAGTCATGCTTGAACTTATGGTGAACTACAGAGAACATAACCCTAGCGTAGAGTGCTTTGCGGTACATGTGCATCATGGGCTCAGTGATAATGCCGACTTCTGGGCACAGCATTGCAGTGAACAGTGTAAAAAAGTGAATGTACCGTTGGTTATCGAAAGCGTCACATTGGATCTAAGCCAAAGTGAAAGCATTGAAAAACTGGCTAGAGATGCTCGTTATCAAGCCTTGGATAAGAACGTTCAAGCTGGTGATTTACTATTAACTGGGCAGCATAGTGATGACCAAGTTGAAACTTTCTTATTAGCTTTAAAGCGCGGAAGTGGGCCAAAAGGGTTAGCTTCTATGGCTGTAAGAAAGCGGTTTGGTTTAGGGGAACTAGTTCGCCCGCTGTTAGGTGTTCCCCGTTGTGATATTGAGCAATACGCTGAGCAGCATAAGCTTAATTGGATTGAGGACGAAAGCAATCAAGACCAAAGGTTTGAGCGCAATTTCGTTCGGCATCAAGTCACTCCTCAACTTGTCGAACGTTGGCCAACCTTTCGCGACTCGGTTCGCCGTAGCGCAGAGCTATGTGCAGAACAAGAGATGCTTTTAGATGAATTGCTGAATGATCACTTACAGTTAGCAGTTCAACCAGACATGAGCTTATCCATAGCTGCTTTATCAGAGCACTCTAGTTTATTAAGATCTAGGTTGATTCGCATGTGGTTAAGCCAGTTAGAGTGCCAGATGCCAAGTCAAAAACAGTTACTGCTCATTTGGCAAGAAGTCGCTTTAGCGCAAGTCGATGCCAACCCTGAGTTAGTACTGGCTGGTGGAACAATTCGTCGCTTTGCAAATAAGTTATACCTAGTTGCTAAAGTGTCGGATGTATCAAGCTGGCAGTCGGAGGTGAAAATAAATCAATCACTTGAATTACCAGACTCTCTAGGGAAAGTTATATTATCGAACCAAGGTTTAGGCCGTATACGCTTACCTGAGCACCCTGATGAGTTATCTATAATATTTAATCCTGAAGGTTTGTCTGCACACCCGGTCGACAGAGGGCATAGCCGTAAGCTGAAAAAGCTCTTTCAAGAATACCAGGTACCAAGCTGGTTAAGACGACGGACACCGATATTAATGTATAAAGGTAAAGTCGTTGCTGTAGCTGGATTATTTGTTGATCAAGCATTTGATGGTCAAGATTGTGACCTTATCTGGAGCAAGGCTTTATAATTTATGCCACAATATTAACTATCTTTACATAAAAATAAATATGGATATAGCAATGAAGAAAGTCGCATTAGGATTAGTTGTTGGTTTGGGTTTATTAAGTGGAAATGTAATGGCAGCTGGTGATGCTGCAGCAGGACAAGCGAAAGCTGCTATTTGTGCTGCATGTCATGGTGCTGATGGTATCGCGATGATCCCAGGCTACCCTCACTTAAAAGGTCAAAATGAGCAGTACATCATTTCATCACTGAACGCATATAAAAATAAAGAGCGAAATGGTGGTTTAGCTGCGGTCATGCAAGCGCAAGCTGCAATGCTAAATGATGCTGACATTGCTAACTTAGCGGCTTACTACTCTAGCCTTAAGTAGTTTATACGAATGAAATTTTTGAAAGCCAGAGCAACCACGCTCTGGCTTTTTTGATTGAATGTTTGTATTAGCTAACCGATAATAGCTCGAATAGCCAAGTTTAAGGGATGAACATGAAAAAGATTGAAGCCATTATCAAGCCATTTAAGCTAGATGACGTGCGTGAAGCACTAGCTGAAGTGGGTATTACAGGTATGACAGTGTCTGAAGTAAAAGGCTTTGGACGTCAAAAAGGACACACAGAACTGTACCGCGGTGCAGAATACATGGTCGACTTCCTTCCTAAAGTGAAGTTAGAAATTGTTGTAACAGATGAAGTTGCAGATCAGTGTGTTGATACCATTATCGAAACGGCTCAAACTGGCAAGATTGGCGATGGTAAAATATTTATTACCGATGTCGAGCGCGTAGTACGAATTCGTACTGGCGAAGAAGACGAAGACGCCGTTTAAATTGAATTCAAAAAGGAGCGATTATCGCTCCTTTTTCTTTTTATAGACGTGATGCGATGTTTAAAAAAATTAGCTTATTTATTGCTCTTATTTCGATTGTAACTGTTGTTGTTTACCAATCTATATTTACGATTCCTGTTCAGCCAGAGTTAGTCACAGGCTCGCCCTCAGTTCAGCAAAAACAGTTTACTTGTTTTGATAACCCTCAACCTAAACCTTTGAATACTGTAAATGGGTTGAGTGTATTAACTTGGAATATCTACAAGCAGAACAAAACAACTTGGTCAGCAGAGCTTACTGAGTTGTCAGATGAAACTCAACTGGTCTTGCTACAAGAAGCAAGTATGACCGATGAACTGAAGAAATGGATAAGCAGCAATGGGTGGGGTAGTAATCAGGTCAATGCATTTGAGGCCTTTAATACCAGTGCTGGTGTGTTAAGTTTAGCTCGGGAACTTCCAGTTCAGGCATGCGGATTTACCTATACAGAGCCTTGGTTACAGTTACCTAAATCAGCATTATGGACGCTTTATGATTTAGATAATGGTCAACAGCTCGCGGTCGTTAACATCCATGCGGTTAACTTTACTTTTGGAACGGAAGATTACCAGCAACAGCTTTTAGTTTTGACGCAAAAGTTAGCTCAGCACCATGGCCCTATGATATTTGCAGGTGACTTTAATAGCTGGAGTGAGGCTCGTATGAATACGTTGAAAGTTGAACTTCAGAAGGTGGGGTTAAGCGAAGTGATGTTTATGCCAGATAACCGAACACAATTTATTTCAGGTTTGGTATTGGATCATGTGTTTTATCGAGGGCTAAAGCTAGAAGAAGCTGAAGCGCCAGTAACTGACGCTTCAGACCATAATCCAATGAAGGTGAGGTTTTCTGTATTAGATACTTCTCAAAAGCACTAAATAATCTCGACTAAAAGATTAATAGGTAGAGTGCCCAAATTAGATAGTAGCCAACCCAAGGTAGCGCTGAAATTACCAAAGCTTGGCCTCGTTCGAATTCTGTCCAAGTTAGAACTGCTGCGTAACCAAGTACTATGTACCACGGTAGTAGCAAAGGTAGTGAACTTGCAAACTGAGACCAATCACTGGTTAAAGGAAGCTTAATTAAACCGTTTAAGCTGTTTAAATCAGCGGCGTAGCTCATCACCTGACCGTGTTGTAACAGTAGGCTAGCGTAACTTGCGATATCACCTAAAACAGCAGGAAACATCACTACAGAAGAGGCTGCAAACCATTTCCAGTAGCCATGTTGATGTTGGCTTGGTTTAGCTGCGAGGTTAAACCAGAAAGCAAGCATCAGAATTGCCAATGTACGACCAAATACATCGCTGATGATCTCACTTGCCATCAAGGTATTACTGTCTAGTAACTCAAGCTGGCTTGGGTTTGCTACTGCAAGTTGCTCAGAAAGAATTGCACTTAACCAGTTGAAATCGACATTAGAAAAGTAAGCGCCCCAGAATAAAAATGGGCTGAGCATTAAAATAACATAAGGCTGCCAACCCCAAGCTCCACGCTGGTAAAGCGCTAAGAAACAAGCGGTTGGTGAGCGGAATATGTCCACGAGCATGATGAGTGGGTTACTTGAAGGGTTCATACACTTACCTTAGTTACATCAACATACAGCTTGAGTTTTTGACCCGGCTGTAAGTATTTTTTCTTCTGTAGGGTGTTCCATTTTACGATATCAGCGCTCTTTACTTTAAATTTGCTCGCAATGCCGCTAATGGTGTCACCTGAACGTACGTTATAAAAAACAGTTCGGATGATTGCACCGTCACTGCTGTTTTTCCAAATGACTAGGTTCTGACCGACGCGCAGAGTATCGCGGGGGCCCATCCCATTCCATTTAGCCAAAGATTGGTGTGATACTTTGTTTGCTCTCGCGATATCCCACAAGCTGTCACCACTTTTCACTGTGTGAGTTAGCTTATACTTCCCACGAGATTTGGATTGGGTGTTAGCCAGTCGGTTTTCTGCACTCAAGGCATACACTTGGTCATTTTTGGTCGATGTTGGGATCATTAAGTGCTGACCAATGCGGATATTGTTGTTTGTCATCCCGTTCGCTGAACGAATCACTTTAGAAGTGGTGTTGTATTTACGTGCTAACACACTAACACTGTCACCCGATTGCACTTTATAACGAACTAACTTCATACCTTTACCGCGGTTGGCTTCGACTTCTTTGTTAAAGCGTTCAACGGAGTTTAAAGGGAGAAGCAGTTGATGAGGGCCATCTGGTGCAGTTGCCCACTGATTGTAAGCCGGGTTATAGCTTTGCAGCTCTTTTACGGAGATACCGGCATAGTTAGCTGCTATTGCCAGGTCAAGCTGTTCTTTCGGATCAACCAATTTTAAAACAGGTTCATTAGCAATGGCTGGAATGGTTAAACCGTATTTTTCTTGGTTGGCCACGATATCGGCAAGCGCTAATAGTTTAGGTACGTAGCTGCTGGTCTCTTTCGGTAAATCTAACGAGAAAAAGTCAATTGGCTTACCTAGTTTTTTGTTCTTACGAATAGCACTAGACACACGACCACCACCACTGTTGTACGCGGCAATCGCATGATTCCAGTTACCTTCAAAACGTTTGTTTAGGTATGTAAGGTAGTTCAATGCGGCATCTGTTGAAGCGGCTACGTCGCGGCGACCGTCATACCAGAAATCTTGCTCAAGCCCAAACCATTCAGCAGTCCCAGGAATGAATTGCCATAAGCCTGCTGCACTACCATGAGAGTATGCGAAGGCGTCGAAAGAGCTTTCGACAACAGGTAGTAGAGCTAATTCTAACGGTAGGTCGCGTTCTTCGATTTTTTCTGTGATGAGATGAAGGAATGGTTCTGCGCGTTTGGAGACAGTGCGAAGGTGACCAGGGTGTTTAAGATACCAAGTTCGGYAGTAGTCGACTTTCTTGTCATCAGGAACGGTCATTTCCAATTGCATAGCAATACGTTTCCATACGTCTTGCTGATTTTGAGGCGTAACAACAGGAGCTTCTATATGCGTTTTTGGGTCAACGGATAGCTCTACTGTGGTGTCAGCGGTAACGGCTTGATCAGGCTTAGGTTGATTAGTTTGTTCGGAAACGTTGTCTTGATTGTCTGACTGAGTTAATTGGCAACCGGAGAGCAGTAGTGCCAATGCCCAGCTATATTTAACTCGCATGATACAGCCTTTTAGATAAACGGCTGCTGATAATACTTGTCACCCCATAGGAGTGACAAGTGTCAAATCGTTAAAATTCGTTCTTCCACTCACGTAATGCAGTAAAAACTGAAAGGGGATCGGTTTGCCCCGTTCGATTTGATACTGATTTGATGACACTTGGTTGGGTATAGCGCAAAAATGGGTTTACCCACTTTTCACGGCGTAGTGTGGTTGGAATGGTCGGTTTGTTTTGAGCTCGTAAGCGATTTACATCATCACGGTACTGATGCAGCAGATCGTTGTCGGGCTCGACTGCAAGAGCAAACGCGACGTTGCTCGCTGTATATTCATGAGCACAGAACACTTCAGTTTCTTGCGGTAGAGCGAGAATCTTATTGAGTGAATTAAACATCTGCTCAGGTGTGCCTTCAAAAATACGGCCACAACCCGCAGAGAAAAGCACGTCACCACAAAAGAGTTTTGCATCACCCACATAGCCAATATGACCCTTTGTATGACCACCGAGGCCCAGAACCAAAAACGTTTCGTCGAACAGTTCAAGCTGGTCACCATCTTCGACTGGGTGAGTTAATGTTGGAATGGGTTCGTGTTTAGGGCCGACGACGTCGACATCTGGAAATTGTCGAACTAATTCTGGAACCCCACCAATGTGATCGTGGTGGTGGTGAGTAATCAGGATTGCATCTAAAGTTAGCTCATGTTCCTGCAAATATTCTAATACTGGAGTTGCGTCACCTGGATCTACGACAGCACAACGGCGATCGCTATTTTGAATCAGCCAGATGTAATTGTCATTAAATGCGGGTATGCTTTTGATATATAACATTATTGATTCTCCAGTCATCATAAGCGAGACAGATTGTTGATTAAGCCTGCACGTAGCCGTAAAAAAATCGAACGTCCTTACTCCTGGTCTCAGTTACATAACGGAGAGTGGGTGTGTGAGTCGATACAAACTCGCCTTGATGAATGGTGCCCTAAGTTGTTTGGCTACCATATGCTTAAATTAGGCGGTTTGAGCTGTGAGCTTGCAAGCTGTACTTGTAACATTCAACATCAAGTAAACCTAGATATCCAGAACCCATTACATAATGTGGTTGCAGATGGCTATAATTTGCCCTTTTTAGAAAAAAGCTTTGATGCAGTAGTACTTAGCCATCAACTTGATTATAGCAATGACCCTCATCGCTTGTTGAGAGAAGTCGATAGGGTGATGATGGATGATGGCTACCTTATTATTACCGGATTCAACCCATTTAGCTTTACTGGTCT
This sequence comes from Vibrio makurazakiensis, assembly GCF_050337375.1. NCBI lineage: Bacteria > Pseudomonadati > Pseudomonadota > Gammaproteobacteria > Vibrionales > Vibrionaceae > Vibrio > Vibrio makurazakiensis. The sequence continues at coordinate 9,347 of NZ_JAKJSW010000105.1, forward strand.
TTCGAGTTTGCTACCTTGGCGGCGTAATGATTTACCTTGGAGTGGCAGAATGTATACACCAAGCCGAATTAAAGACTGGCTTGGCGTTTTGAATTATCAGGTTGTTCATTGTGATACCTACGCGCTATTTCCTATGAAAAAGTACCAACCAATGTGGACGTGGCTTGAAAGTAGCTTAGGGGAGTGGGCATCAGGCGCTGGAAGTCAGTATTTTATTGTTGCCAGAAAAAGAACGTATCCGCTTAAACCGATTAAGCCACATTGGCATTTGAAGCGCCGTTGGTCCCCAGTTGGAGCAAGCTTTAATACCAATGCGTGTCAGTCGCCAAAAATTCACAGAATCTTTAAATTGAAAAAAGCCGACTAGCGGCTTTTTTCGTAAAAGGTTTCAGTATTTCAAAATACTTTAATTAGCYAGGTTGATACCCTGTATCTTCTTCTGAAGGGTTTTCAGCTGCGGTACGTGCAAGTTCATCACACATTTCATTTTCTCTATGCCCTGCGTGACCTTTCACCCAACGCCAGTCGACAGTATGCCTTGCGGTTTCTTTATCTAATTCTTGCCACAAATCCGCATTTTTAACGGGCTTTTTGTCGGCAGTTTTCCAGCCACGCTGTTTCCAATTGTGGATCCACTGGGTAATACCTTGACGAACATATTGGCTATCGGTCGTTAGAATAACAGCACATGGCTCTTTTAGAGCTTTTAACGCTACTACGGCCGCGAGCATTTCCATTCGGTTATTTGTGGTGAGGGTATAGCCTTTTGCTAATGTTTTCTCTACTTCTTTGTAGCGTAAAACAACCCCATAGCCTCCAGGCCCTGGATTACCTAAGCAAGAACCGTCAGTGAAAATTTCAACTTGTTTCGTCATGATTTGATACTATTACCTCAAGCGCATTATTTGCATAGTCTGACACAGTTATCCTTATGAATACCAGTAACAACTCTGAACACAGCTCTAATGCTGAAACACATAAAAACGCTAAAAATAAACGCATTGTCGTACTCGATACCGAAACCACCGGTATGAATACTGAAGGTGGTCCTCACTATTTAGGGCACCGAATCATTGAAATCGGTGCGGTAGAGATCATTAACCGTAAACTTACGGGACGACACTTTCACGTTTACCTTAAAGCCGATCGCGAGATCCAAGAGAAAGCGGTAGAAGTTCACGGTATTACTGATGAATTTTTGATTGATAAGCCGCTTTATCAAGAAGTTCATAAGGAGTTCCTTGAGTTTATTAAAGGTGCCGAGCTTGTTGCTCACAATGCTCCCTTTGATACGGGCTTCATGGATTATGAGTTTGAGAAGCTTGATCCATCGATAGGCAAGACAGACGACTATTGCCAGGTGACCGATACCTTAGCAATGGCTAAGAAGATCTTCCCAGGTAAGCGTAATAACCTAGATATCTTATGCGAGCGTTACGGCATTGATAACTCACACCGTACACTTCACGGCGCATTACTCGATGCGGAGATCTTAGCAGACGTTTACCTACTAATGACGGGTGGCCAAACGTCGTTGCAATTTAGTAGTGGGCAGCAAGGTGGTGTTGAAGAGATCCGCCGTGCACAAACTGGACGAAAAGTACTAAAGGTTTTACGCGCTACGGCCGATGAACTAGATGCACACCAAGATAGGTTAGATATCGTCGAGAAAAGCGGAAGCTGTCTTTGGCGTCAGTAGGAGATGCTATGTTGAGGGTAATGATTACCTGTTATTTGTTATTGGTTAGTTTTAGTTCTTTTTCCGCAACAGAGTCCACCATGACTCTGTTGGATAATCGTTTTCGAATCGACTCAACCATTGAGCAGATAACTTTTGTCATCTATCGCTCTGAAAACTCTCAACCGGTCGTTTTAGTTAGACCGGATGGAAAGAAATATTACGCTTGGCGAAATGCAGATAATGTCCGTTGGTACCAAGAGTCATCAATGGATATTATTTCTATCGATAAACCTATGCCTGGCCCATGGCAAGCGGTAGGTAAAGTCACTCCTAAAAATAACATTAAGATGTTGTCACATTTAGTGCTGACGACTGATACCTTTCCTAATCGCCTTTACCAAACTGAAAACCTAAAATTCACAGCGCGTTTATCTTCTGATGGTAAACCTTTGGTGCTAAGAGACTTCCTAGATCGCGTAAAGCTGAAGGTCACTTTCACGAAGTTCGTTGAGAACGAAGAAACCTTGATTAAAGAAGCTCGCCCTGTACCGACTGTACTAGGGGAGTTTTCTGATGATGGAGAAGGGCTTGATGAATATGCCGGTGACGGGGTATTCACGGTCGATTTACCTGTTGAAATCGAACCGGGTAAGTACAGAGTTAGAATTACGTCGGGGAACGGTGTTTTTCTGAGGGCACAAGAACAGGAAGTGTTGGTTTACCCATCCCCATTTTCAACGACTTTTATTCAGTCACGAGAGGAAGGTAAGCCTCACTCTATAGTGACTTCTGGCGAGCAAGGCATGATTGCTCCGGGGAGTCTTGCTGTCCATTTAGAACATGTCTCTCCTGATGAGTTTATTAGCTACAATCAAGGGCAAGCGAAAGCTGAAGAAATGAAAGTATCACAAGCCTTTGACTATAACGGTGATATTGGCATTTACTCTTGGAAAGGGAAAGTTTACGCAACGGATGTAGCGACTCAACGCGGATTGATGTTTACGCTTAAAGAGCAAACGTACAGCGTTGTTGAAGAGGTAGACTTAGCTGAGTCTCGAAGAATACAAGAAGAAGCGTTAGCTGAGCAAAAACGGATAGCGTTAGAGAAGATGATGCTTGAGAAGCGTGAATCTGACCGAATGAAAAATATGATCATCATTGGTGTTGGTAATATTGTTGTGATTATCGTTGGCCTGATTATTTGGTTTATTCGACGTAAGCTAACAGCAACGAAGCGGATGATCCCAGAGATGCAATTGAAAGCGCCTAAATAGCATAATTGTGGTCTTGGGTTAGGCTAGCTGTTTGATAACAAGTGAATGTTAGCCCAGCATCAAGTCATAGATAGTAGACAGCGTGTTAAACGCTTTTTAACCATACTCTATCAGTACATGAAATACGAAAAGGGCAGATTACTCAGTAATCTGCCCTTTTTATTTATCTACATATTGTCGATAGAGTTATTAGTTCAAGCTACATTATCCATCGTTGAGTAACTTGATTTTGCTGCTAGCTCTTGAGGATCAAAATCATCAACGTTAATGGTGTATAAACGATGTGTTTCTGCTTCCGTTAAAAGGTCGGCTTCATCTTGCGTTAGGATGTTTTTCTCAAGCCCTAATTCAGCAACGAGATCTAAGCGCAAGAATGGTCGACGGCTGTGCGTTTCTTTACATACTTTATCAAATAAAGGTTCAGCTTTTAGAATAATGCTAAGTGCCTGTTCAATTTTACCTGCGGAATTATGCTCAGTCGGCTCTAGGTATTGATTACGACCAATTCGTGAACGAGTTGCGCTTGGCGTTTGAATAATACTTGCCACCTTGCTATCTAATTTGTCATTAGGAGCTCGGCGCATACGGCCAAATGGCATGATAATAAGGCGAAGTAAGCGTGCAACAACTGGATTAGCAAAGTTTGCTAAGAACTCATCGATTGCTACTTCTGTTTGTCTTAGGCTGTCTTGCATTCCCCAATGTACTAGTGGTAAATCTTCTACTTGACGGCCATCATCTTCAAAGCGTTTCAGCGTCGCTGAGCTTAAGTAAAGTTGGCTAAGGATATCGCCCAAACGTGCAGACAAACGCTCTCTACGTTTTAGTGAACCGCCCAGCACTGCCATTGAAATATCCGATAGCAGAGCCATGTTTGCACTGTAGCGGTTAAGCTGTTGKTAGTAACGCTTAGTTGCATCGCTGGTTGGCGAGTTTGAACCTCGGCCATCTGTTAGACCTAACCATAGGCTGCGAACTAAGTTGCTCATAGTAAAGCTGACATGGCCTRCAAGTGCTGTATCAAATTTCTCTACAGCATCTGAGCTTTCAGAGTAAGCTGCTTCCATTTCTGATAATACGTAAGGGTGACAGCGAATCGCTCCTTGACCGTAAATGATCATAGAACGAGTTAAGATGTTGGCACCTTCAACGGTGACAGCAATCGGAGCACCTTGATATCCGCGAGCTAAAAAGTTCGATGGACCTAAACAGATCCCTTTACCACCCACGATATCCATGGCGTCGATAATGCTTTGCTGGCCACGGTGAGTACAGTGGTACTTCACGATAGCAGAAATAACCGACGGTTTTTCACCCAGGTCGATACCGGCAACCGTTAAGTTACTCGCAGCATCCATTACATAGGCATTACCTGCAAGGCGCGCTAACGGCTCTTCAACGCCCTCCATTTGACCAATAGGTTGTTTGAACTGGCGACGAATTCGAGCGTAAGCACCAGTTGCTAAAGCAGCAGTTTTTATTCCGCCAGTTGAGTTGGACGGTAAAGTAATACCACGACCAACAGACAGGCATTCAACCAGCATGCGCCAGCCTTGGCCTGCCATTTTTTGTCCACCAATGATGAAGTCCATTGGTACAAAAATGTCTTTACCTTGAGTCGGGCCGTTTTGGAAAGGTACGTTCAATGGGAAGTGACGATTACCAATTTCGACACCTGATAAGTCAGTTGGAATAAGAGCACAGGTTATGCCTAGTTCTTTCTTGTCTCCAAGTAATCCATCAGGGTCTCTAAGCTTGAATGCAAGCCCTAAAACAGTCGCAACAGGGGCTAGCGTAATATAACGTTTGTTCCATGTTAAACGCATGCCAAGTACGGTTTCACCTTGCCATTCACCTTCACATACCACACCAAAGTCAGGGATAGATCCTGCGTCTGAACCTGCTTCCGGACTCGTTAGAGCAAAACATGGTATTTCCTTGCCTTGTGCAAGACGAGGTAGGTAATGATCTTTTTGTTGTTCTGTACCGTAATGTTGCAGCAATTCACCAGGCCCTAAAGAGTTCGGGACGCCAACGGTTGAAGAAAGGACGCCAGAAACACCTGTGAGTTTTTGTAGTACAAGTGATTGTGCGTAAGCCGAAAACTCTAAGCCGCCATATTTCTTCTTAATGATCATGGCGAAAAACTTATGGTCTTTAAGGTATTGCCATACTTCAGGAGGAAGATCAGCAAGTTCATGCGTGACTTGGTAATCACTGACCATTGCACACACTTCGTTGACAGGACCATCAAGAAATTCTTGTTCTTCTTTAGATAGCTTAGGGGCTGCAATGTTATGTAATTTATCCCACTGCGGCTTTCCTTTGAATAACTCGGCTTCCCACCATACCGTACCCGCATCCAGTGCTTCTTTTTCGGTTTGGGACATCGCAGGTAATACTTTTTTAAATACTGTTAATGCCTTTTGACTAATGAGTGTCTGACGAATACTAGGTACAGACAATATTGCGGTAATCAGTACGTAACAGAGCCAACCTGTTGTGCCAATAAGTCCAAGCAAAGACAGCGCTAGCATGGTTGCCGTTAGTAGTAATAGAGAGCGAACTAGACTAATTCGGTGATATAAGCACACACTTAAAGCCACGGTTACACTA
>NZ_JAKJSW010000106.1:0-14699 GCF_050337375.1 Vibrio makurazakiensis
GATGATTAATAATGATGAAAGTAATTGATAAATTTGATAACTTTGCCGTAATTTATATAAAAACTATTACAAAAGGTTTCGCTGCTATTGTTTAAGAGGTTGCAGTGTGATTCTGGAGAGATTATGGATGTAGAAGTAGTACGCGAACTAACGACCGTTAAAAGCGTTTCTGGTGACGTAATTGCAGTTAAAACTGATGGCAGTGCGCGAAAGCTATCTGCTGGTGATCTCATTGAATCAAATGAAATTGTCATAACTGCTGACCAAGCTAATTTACTATTAGAAAATCCACATGCTGAAGCTAATCTAGCCGGAAACTGTGTTGGTTGTGTCGACGAACAATTTTCATGGGTAGCTGAACCTCTTGCTGGTGAAGTCCAATTCAATCTCGATTTGTCTACAGACCCAGTGTTAAATGAAGATGAATTTGCAGCAATTCAAGATGCAATCTTAGCTGGAGAAGATCCGACAGAAATTCTAGCTGCCACCGCAGCAGGTGCCGGTGGTGGCTCTGCAAACGCAGGGTTTGTGACTATTGAATATAATGGGACCCAAGTTCAGGCAAGTACTTTTTTTGAAACTTCGGGTTTGATTAAGGAAGAATCAGAACAAACAGTTGATGACCTTAGGCCGTTCATTTCGGCTGCTGGTGGTCAATCAATTCAAGAGACGTTAATTGAGGGAACGCTTTCTTCAAATACTTATCCTCAATCGATAACTAGCTCCGTTTTGATTGCTGCGGGTGATTTGGCTCTAGATCCTAGTACGTTTATTCCAGTCTCCAGCTCTTTGTCTTCTTTGTTGGGTGAACTGAATTCAGATATCACATCAGGTGGCCAACCGGTCTCTTTCACTTATGACGTGACAGAACAAGTTATTGTTGGTGTTCAGGGTGGGGAAGAAGTGCTCCGTATAGATATGGATGTGGTTAACGCGGGTAAAGATGCCACGTTAACCCTAACCACAACTATTTCTCAACCGCTTGACCATTTATCTTCTATCGCTGGTGGACAAGTTTCTCTCATAAACGATCAGATAACCATTTCCTTTGATATCGAAGGTAAAGACTCGGGTGGCAACCCTATTCAGGAGCCAATCAGTGCGCAGGTCAATATTGCAGATGGTGAAAATGCGTCTCCACAAGCCGTTAATATTGAGAACGTAGAATCTAATGACACTCTTGTCCAAGGAACATTTGTTCTAATTGGCAGTGACGCATTAGAAACGACCACTTTTAATGAGAGTGCGCTGTCTCAATTCAATGGTTTACTGAGCGACAATCAAACAACGACAGCCGTTCTTTCAGAAAGTGGCTCGCGGATCACTCTTGTGATCAGCGATACGGGTGAGACTGTTTTAACGGTAAAAATAGATGTAGATGGTTCTTATCAATTCCAACAATTTAAACCGTTGGAGAACATTGGTTCTGATTCTATTACTTTATTGCTTCCGACAACATCGACTGATTTCGATCAAGATAGCGTAACAAGTACCATCAGTATTGTACTTGTTGATGGCCAAAACCCAGAAATTACAAACGTTGATGGCATTACTGTTGAAGAGTCGGGCGTCGCCGGAGGATCGGAAGAAGGCAGCGCGCAAGTTTCTGGAACAGGAACGATTTCAGCAACAGCCGGCAGTGACATTATCGATCACTTTGAACTCGCACTGTCTGAATTTAATAGTGATGGCTCCCTGATCTCAAATGGCCAAGCGGTGTCGTTAGAACTGATTAGTGAAGTTGATGGCGTTAGGTCCTATGAAGGCTTTGTCGAAGTTAATGGCAGCAGAGTTACAGTATTCGAGGTAAAACTTGATACGCCGAGTCTGGGTGAGTACGAGTTTACCCTTTTCGAACCGTTGCACCATGTTGGCAGCGAAGATGCACAGCTAACGTTTGATTTACCTGTTTATGCGATTGATGCTGATGGCGACGCTTCATCAGTAGTGGGTGGGACGGGAAGCGAGCAGGCAGCTGCGATCAAAGTGACTGTAGTGGATGATTCAGTTCAGTTACTCGACAACAACTTTTCACTTGTTGAGCCAACGACAGCTGGCGATGTGGTGGTGTCATATAACCTGTTTAAACCTATTGATGAAAAGCCTGATGAAAAGCCTTATGAAGGGGCTGATGGCGCGTCTGTTACGTCATTCACTTATGCGGGTAACTCTTATTCTTTAAATCAAAGTGCAGCTCCTGATTCATTACAAACTTTCAACTTTGACGAAGGTATTTTGTCGATCTCTTTAAACGGTGACTTCAAATTCGAAGTGGCGCGCGATATCGATCACTCAAAAGCTGAAACTATTTCTGAGCAGTTTGTTTTTACAGCTAAAGATGCGGACGGCGATACAGATACCGCAACGGTAGATCTGTCGATTAAAGACGGTGATAACCTCAGTATTGATGTCGTACCGAGTGTGCTTTTAGAAGAGAGTTCGCTGGCTGATGGCTCTTCGCCAAACGCGTCGCCAGTGAGTACAACTCAAGTTATTACGCTGTTGGGTGGAAGCGATGACTTAAGCCATTTTAGTATTGATGTAGATGCATTTAATACCAACGGTGAATTGAAATCTGATGGGCTAGTCGTTAAATTAATAAAAGACCCTACCGATCCTGGCCACTATATTGGTACCACTAAAGATGGCTCAGATAAGATCACTGAAGTTTTTACTCTTACGTTTGACCAAACGAGCAAGGCCCAATATACATTCACTCTTATCGAAGCTCTCGATCACGCGCCTGTTCAAGGGAGCAATAACTTAAGCTTTGACTTGGACGTGATTGCGACTGACACCGACGGTGATAAGGTGATGAAGCCTTTAAAAGTGACCATTGTTGATGATAAACCTGAAATCACAGAGTTAAATCAAACTAGCGCCTTAATCGTGAATGAAGCGGAATTAGGTGCTGGCAGCGATCAAGTGACTGGCTCTTTTGTCACGACGGAAGGTGCTGATGGTGTTGATAGTTATGAACTACGAAATCTAACTGATATTGCTTCGGACCTGTATTCTGGCACAGAAAAAGTATCGATTACCGAAGTTTCGGGAGCAGCAAACGCTACGATTTACCAAGGTGTTACTAGTTCAGGAACGGTCGTATTTACTTTGGCGTTAGGTCACGATGGCTCTTATATCTTTACGCTGAATGAAGCGTTGAACCATGCAAGTGGCTCTGACACGTTARCCATTCCATTCGATGTGGTCGCCGTTGATGGTGATGGTGACACTTCTTCGGTATTCAAATTACCTATCGAAGTGATAGACGATAAACCTGAGATCACAGCGACAACTGGAGAAAAGATCGTTGATGAAGATGACCTAGCTAATTTAGGTTCAGAACAGTCACAAGACACAACGATTGACGGCAAGTTTGTGATTGATGAAGGCGCTGATGGTGTTGTGAGTTATGAACTGGTTGACGCGGACTTAGTGTTGGTTGGGGTGACTTCCGGTGGTGAAAACCTTGAGTGGGCTGCGGTTTCTACAAGCGGCAACACTGTCACTTATACAGCTCAAACTGTTGGCGGTAATGAACCCGTTTTTAAGATTGTTTTCGATGCGTCTGACAACAGTTATCAATTTCAGCTTCTTAAACCCGTCCAGCATCCAGATGGTGCAGGCGAGAACACTGTCCAACTTGATTTCGCGATTAAAGCGGAAGATTTTGATGGTGATAAATCTAATGTCATCGCGCTACCAATAGTGGTCACGGATGATGTACCACAGCTGACGGAACAAACAATTTCTCGTGTTGAAGGTCAGGGGTTCCGTGGCTCTAAAGTTAATATGTTCGAAAACGATACCGACCAAGGATCCGATTCTGCTTCTTTGACTAAAATCGAAGGGGTGAGTAGTAATGAGTCGACAATTGTTTTCAATGGTCCGCGTGGTACGTATTTAGATTCCGTAGATCTACGTGATGGTAGTCAAAATATTCGTGTCTATGAGCAAACTAAAAATGCTAATGGTGATACGGAAACTCGCCAACTTGGAGTATTACGAGTTGATTCAAATGGTGAAGTTGAATTTAAAGCAAGCAATTACTTAGACCACGATGGTGACAGTATTGATTTTGCTATTAATGTGACTGCGACTGATGGTGACATGGATACATCGCAAGCTCAGGTCAATATTTCGGTTACAGACAGAGAGTCTAAACCTATCGCTTTAAAAGTAACAACATTTGAAGATTCTGGCCGTGATTCATCGATTAATTACGCCACTGGTGATGCCCCTGAACTCGAAAATACTCAGGATAACCAAAGTGGTTTGAGTGACTCACCGGCGCAAGTGGCACTGCAAGTGAATATGTATGACGCTGATAACGCAGAGTCTATAGGTCAGTTGACGATTAAAGACGGTAATCATCAAGGTGACTTCTATTACCTTAAAGATGGTGAATATCATAAGCTTGAAGCTGACCCTGCAACAGGGAATATTGTCTTTGATTCCTCGTTAATTGAGCAGAGTACTTCAAAAGTTGGCAACAATACGATTGCTACAATCGAGAATCTATTCTTTGTACCAGACCGGAACTATTCGACAGGTAATGGTGGCGTACCTATCCAATATGAACTGCAAATCGATAACAATAACGTTGCTGATCACTCGGTAAACTCCAGCTTTAAAATTGAAATTGAAAGCGTTGCTGATATTGCTACATGGAATGACACCCGAAGTACCTATCAATATCAAGTTGGTGAAGATGAAGGTAACGTTAGGCTTCAATTACGAGCTGAATCTCAAGATGATAGCAGACCGGAAACTATTACTTATGAATTAAAAGTAACGGCAGGTGAAGGGCAGTTCGAACTATTAGATCGCAATGGTGATGTGATTACTCCTGAAAATGGCGTCTACACGATTTCGTCCTCTGATATTAATCGTATAGAAGTTAATCCTATCGATCACTTTGCAGGTCAGATCCGTTTTGAAGCGACAGCTGTTACGACTGAAAGGCTAAATGCTTACGAAGATAATGGCGGCTCAAATAATAAGGCTGTGGCTCATTCAGTCTCACAAGAACTGGTCATTGATGTAACGCCAAGTGCCGATTTAGGTCGTTTGAGCGTCAATCGAATCCAAATTAATGAAGATAACATTGACAACCCTGATTACAGAGGCAATGACGCAAACTATGATCCGTTTACGTTAAACGAAGTAATCACAATGAAAGCGTCAGAAGACACTGACAGCTCAGAGACGTTGTACGCTAGAATTTCGAATATTACCGAAGGGGCAGAACTTGTTTGGGTTGGTGGCGGTGCTAGCCAAATAACGGTTGTGACTATCAATGGTATTACCTACCAAGAGGTCCCTTATGATCAGCTAAAAAATGTTGAAGTTGTTCCTAAGTTGCACAGTAATGAAGACTTCACTTTTGATGTTACTGGTGTGGTGAAAGACAGTGTTTCACTCTCGACTGGAGTACAAGTCGACGAAGTTGAGCTTGGTACAAAAACGGTACATGTGGATGTGAAAGGTGTGGTTGACATTCCTACCGGAGGAACTGAAGGTTCGCATTGGACAGATTTTACCGATGGTGAAATTAGCGGGTTAGAAACCACCATCTTAGAAAGCCAAGATGGTAGTCACTATGCTGTCCTCGACTTTACGGTTCTATCTGGTGAGCGAGATGTTAATGATCTTTCTAAGCCAGATGATGGATCTGAATCTATCACGGTATTGTTATCTAACATCCCTGAAGGTGTGATAATTGAAGATAGCGATGGCACTCAAATAGACTTGAACTTCGTTGGTTATCAATTAAATGCCAATGGTTCGCTAGACCTTTCAAAGCCAATCTACGAAGCCAATATTACCGATTCGAATGTGTTGTCAGGAATCATTATTCGACCTGTGGATTCATCGACTGAGAATATTCACATCAAGGGAACAATAATAGTCACAGAAAATGACGGTCACACTCAAACTTATGAGCAGGAGATCAGAGTTAATGTTGCGCCGGTTATTGATACCGCCTCAACTTACTCAAATCGCTCGGTTGGTAATGAAGATGAAGCTATTAATGTTGATTGGCACCCTAAAGGGCAAGATTACTTAGATTCTGATGAGCACTTTACTTCGATTGAGATTAAAGGCATCCCTAGTGAGGCGGAAGTCAAAGTAAACGGTAATGTAGATTGGAGCTATGACAGTAATACAGGAACTTTAATCATTAAACCTTTGGTCAGCCCAGACGGTCAATCGCCGGCAGAGTTTACCCAAATTGCGCTAAGCAATGACTTTATCCAGATCACGCCACCTAAAGACTCTAGTGCCGATTTCAAATTGACCACAGTGGTTGGTATTGAAGAGCGAGATCACGAATACACAAGTGACAATATCGTAGGGGAAGGCGGCCGAGTAACGGCGACAGTTACCGGTGATATTACGGTTGTTGTGAAGCCTATTGTCGAACCTCAGGATGATAACAATAAGCTTGTCGTTTCTAATGAAGATGGCTCTGGAGAGTTAACTGCAATAACTGCAGATGAGAAAGGTGTCATCAAGTTCACTACCAATAGTAATAATGAAAATGTCGACTCTAACGGGGTTGAATCATGGGTTGGTGAGCATGTCATTCGATACGAGGAAACCGATGCATCATCTAATGAGTTGGTGGATGATGTCGTTATCCAACTAACAGATATGAATGGTGCATTAATTTCTGACGATGTATTAAGCCAACTTGTTGTAACTGGCGCCGCTTATGAAGGAAATGGCCGCTGGGTGGTGACAGATGAAAATGCCTTTAGTATTAGTGCACCAAGTGGCCTAGACCTAACGCCATCTATTGATAGCGACAATAACCCACAAGGTCTAAGTAGCATTGTCATGACAATACATACCTTGGTTTCAGACAAGGGTGAAGACGCCAATGAAAACTCTCCACAAGCAAATCGACAAGGAAGCGTAACGTTAACTTTCCCTGAAGTTTTAGCGGGTGGTTCTGAGATTGCAGCCTCAATAAGTGTCACTGAAAACAGTATTGTTTCAGGAACTGAAGACACTCAACTTGACTTAGGGCATCAGTTAAACAGCATTATTCATTTCTCTGGACAGGATTCTTCTATCGATGAAGTGACCATCATTATTGATAGCACTGTTTCGATTGGTGGTGTGGCTTATCCTATTAGCATTACTGGTGGTGATGTTGACTTTGTAAATGGAAAGTACGTATTTCAATCTACTGTCGAAGACGGAAAGCAAACGTCGTTCGATGGATTGATGTTAAATCTTCCTAAAGATTTCTCGGGTGATTTTAGACTACCTTTTACTGTCGTAACCAAAGACACAACATCGGGTGATGAAAAAACAACGTCAACGCCTTCGAATGTTATCGTTAAAGTGGATCCTGTTGTTGACGCCCCCGATCCAGCCAAAGAATCACCAGTATCGGTAACCGTGATAGATGAAGGTGGGAACCCCCTTAGCGCGGCGTATGAAGACAGTGATATTTATCTAAACTTTAGTCACACCATTGAAGATAAATTGAATGGTGTAGAAGGTGGTAATGAAGTCCTTTCGTCAATTACTCTCACATTGCCAGATATAGCGGCAGATGGTACTTCGTTAGTTGGAGCGTTTTATGACAGCAATGGCACTAACTTGGGTGCTTCCCTAACGTTTAACCAGACCGAAATTGCTAATGGTGCCTTGGATAAAATCTTGTTTAAACCATCTCACAATTACCCTGGGGCGAATGGGGAAAATACAGTCACGGTTTCAGTGACAGGTACAGTAACGGATACCGCTACGTTTAATGATCCAGCATTGGTTAATGCTGGGCTTGATACCCCAAGTGTAGACTCGAAAGACTTCTCTACATCGGTAAAATTTGAAGTGACTCCAGTCGTTGATGATATTCAGGTAAATGGGCAAATCAATAGCGAGGGCTTTATTGAAGTGTCGGGCCTCGAAGATGAGGTTATTCCTCTTGGAAATTCAGGTCCAGTATCAATGTCATTGACTGACTTAGATGGCTCTGAACAATTCGTATCAATCAAATTTACTGATGTTCCTGAAGGTTTTTTACTTACAGCAGACTCTGGTTATACCGTTAAAAATAATGGTTCAGGAGTATGGAGTGTACAGTTACCAACGAATGTGGGTTCTGAACTCGATTTAAGCGCTATTAAGGTTCAACCGCCGAAGCACTTTAGCGGTACTGCAGAGTTTGGCGTTGTAGCCTTTACTCAGGAGTCTTTGCTTGGTGTCCCAACACCAGCTGAAGGCTTACCTAATTTCAAACTACATGTATCACCTGTTGGCGACAGCGTTGACATTGATGCCACGGATTCAATTTCAGGCTCTGAAGGGCAAAACATTGATTTGGAAATTAACGCTTCTGTTATAGATAAATCTGACTCCGCGACGGGCAGCGGCACTTATTCGGAAAACTCCCCAGAGACTTTACGTATCAATGTCTCTGGAGTGCCTGAGGGTGCTTCAATCTATCACTCAGATGGAACAACGTTAGCTAACTATGATCCGAGCACAAAAGTCTGGTCACTAGATGTGCCAGCTCAACAACTCGACAAAATCGTGTTTAATTCTGGCGAACTTAATAGCGGTGATGGTAATGCGATTGGAATCGATAGCCCAATAAAGGTATCGGTTCAATCTGTCGACAAAGATGCAGATGGCTCTGAACATCTAGGGCCAACAACAGAATTTAATGTGGATCTGGTTATTGACCCGATTAACGACCAGCCTACTTTTGTGACAGTACCTGGTACAGACTCGTTCGATTTGGTTACTGCAGAAGATCAGCCTATCGCAGTTAACTCGTTTACTATCGCTGATATCGACGCAATATACGATGACCCTGATGCCATCTATACATTGACGCTGCAAGTCGATAAAGGAACCTTAGAGTACAGTGACCATACCAATGTAACTTTTAGCTTCGATACTAATGGTAACTTGGTGATGTCGGGCAGCGTTGCGGACATTAATGCTGCTCTTGGTGGCAATAAAGTCATGTTTAAGTCAGATCAGGACAGTAATGACATAAACGCTGGTGGCCCTGTGACGGTTACTGCAATTGTGGACGATGGTGGGAATAGCGGCCTGGTTGATCCGAACGATTCTAATACATCTACGACTAATCAAGCGACTTTTGAAATCGAAGTCACTGAAGTGAATGATAAACCAGAGGCAAGCGATATCAACTTTGGTTCGATTGCGGAAGAAGGGCAGATCATTATATCTGCTCAAGACTTGTTGAACGCGACAAATGATAAAGACGGCGATACGGTTCATGTAGTGAGTTTAGCTATTGCTCAAGGTGAGGGTACGTTAGTCCATAATGCGGGGAATGATACCTGGACGTTTACAGCAGCAGATGACTATAACGGAAACGTCGAGCTTTCTTATGTGGTTCAAGATGATGGTACAACGAATGGAAGTGCAGACTTCTTGTCAGACAGTGCCAAAGTAAGTTTCTCTGTTGAGGGAGTGAATGATACTCCCGTAATTAATGGTGACGCTGTCACTAGCTCTATCAGCGAAGCCGAACATCAGTTGATCAGTGGAATTAAGATCAGTGACGTTGATTATGTGGACGAGTATGCAGACGATTTAATGACTGTGACTTTATCCGTTGACCACGGTCAGTTGTCCGTAGCTATTCCTAATGATGCGAATATTTCGGTAAGAGGTGAAGGAACCAGTTCGGTTGTCATTGTCGGTACATTAGCCGAAGTTAATGAGTTGGTCGGTAACCCGGAACAACCCAATGGCGTTTTCCTAGATGCTAGCTTTGCACCTAATGAGAGCATTAGTTTGCATGTTATCGCGAAAGACAGTGGTAACCCTTCTGGCATTGCTATCGAGACAGATCCAGTCGAATACGATATTCAAGTCACGCCAGTCGCAAATGCTCCAGTTTTGATTATTGATCAAGCGTTTAATTATGTTCGAAACATTACTGCGAGCCAAGCCGCAAGCTTCAATGGCATCGCATTGGTGGGCATATTGGCAACGCTGACAGATATTAATGAAGCGCTGTCACTTGAAATAAGCGGTTTACCGGCTGAAGCAAACTTGGTGAGTGATAGCGGCTTAGTCGACTTTTCCAACAACGTATGGACGGTTTCACCTGATCAAATTGATTCTTTAAGAATTGAAGGCGCAGGGGTGAACCAACACACTATTAGTATCGTAGCGGTTTCTGAAGAGTCGAATGGTGATGTTGCTAAGTCTGATGCAATCGCATTACAGCTGAATGTGGTTTCTGATTCGAGCTTGATTGATCAATCTAGTGAGGTGAATGATGTTCAACTACTTGGAGAAGGTGGTAATAGTGAACTGCTAGGTGGTAGTGGCAATGATCATATCGATGGAGGATCTGGCAATGATGTACTGCATGGCGGAGCGGGTGACGATACCTTAACGGGTGGCGAAGGGAATGATCGCCTCATCGGTGGTTTAGGCTCGGATATTTTAACGGGCGGAACAGGTATGGACACGTTTGTCTGGCATGAAATTGATGATGGAGCGACGGATACAATCACTGACTTCGACTTATCTGAAGGTGATAAAATTGACTTACGAGAAGTGCTACCTGAGCTAAGAACACCTGACGTAAACATGACGACATTGTTAGAGCATATCGACGCGAAGCTCGAAGGGGATAATGTCGAGCTAACCATTCATCCTGATGGAACCGGCGCGGGTGAGCAAGTTATTATGGTCGAGCACCTTGCACATCAATTGACGTTAGACAGCTTTGGTTCACACGATATTGTAAATGCTCTAATTGATCAGAATGTAATTATTCACGATCAGTTCTAGTAGAACCTAAAATCTAGGTATTTACACTTCGGTGGGGTTTGAGCCCTCAGACTTCTAAATTAGAAGACTGAGGGCTTTTAACTATATGTTACCAGACCAATAAACGTACGATATCAACCGGTTATTGGCCTTGATTTCCAGCGTGCTACCATGATCTTGGTAGCTATAGTGATAATATCTGTATTTAGTTCGTTACTGCCCTATAAAGCTGACCAATAACAGCRTAAGATCACACTACTTTAGACCCAATACTAGGTTGCACTTTAGTGCATAGACAGAATAAAACATGAAACTAACAGCAAAACCTTCCGCTAGTAACGCTTTACTTATTTCTATTACGACACCCGAATTTAAAGGTGACGAAGCAAAAGAGTCTCTTGCCGAACTTGCTCGCTTAGTGACAACCCTAGGGTTTAAAGTGGTTGGTACGCAATCACAGCACCATAGCTCTTCACAAAGACAGAATGTTCTGGGTGCGGGCAAGCTTGCTGAGATCGCTCACTTAACTGGTTATCAAGGTTCGATTGAAGAAGCGGAAGACGAAGACTTCATTGATGAGTCATTTGATTTTGGCGCTGGTATCGATGAGTTAGATTTTGATGATCTCCCATCTGAAGATATGGAGTTTGGTACCGCTGATGTGGTGGTATTTGACTGTGACTTAAGCCCGTCTCAACTGCGTAATGTAGAGGCCCATTTGGGTGTCGAAGTATTTGACCGTACCGGTATCATCATTGAGATCTTCAGTCGTCATGCTCGTACTCGTACAGCACGCCTGCAAGTTGAAATTGCTCGCCTAAACTACTTAGTCCCACGACTACGTGAAACAGCTGACGGCGACAAAGAACGTCAAATGGGTCAGGGTGCTGGTGAAACATCACTAGAGCTAGACCGCCGTAAAGTTCGTGATCAAATTGCTGCGCTTAAGCGTGAGCTGGTTAGCGTTCAAGATGAAATGAAGAACCGACGCACTAAGCGATCGGAGCTTTTCACTGTTGCTTTAGTTGGCTACACCAATGCTGGTAAATCTTCGATGATGCGTGCGATGACGGCAACTGAAGTTGTGGGTGAAGATAAACTGTTCGCAACGCTAGATACCACGGTTCGTGCGCTTCAACCGATCACTCAGCCACGTATTCTTGTTTCAGATACAGTTGGCTTCATTAAGAAATTGCCACACGATCTGGTTGCTTCATTCCACTCAACGCTAGCGGAAGCACATGATGCTTCACTATTATTGTATGTGGTTGATGCTTCTGATGCTTCATTCCGTGCTCAGCTTGATGTCGTACATGAAGTATTGGCGCAAGTCGGTGTTGAAGGTAGCGAAAAACTATTAGTGCTGAACAAATGCGATAGATTGAGTGAAGAACAGCAGTTAGAGCTGATTGAAGAATTCCCAAATGCGATGCTAACATCAACTCGCGATCCGCTAGATATCACTAAGCTACATAAGTACATCGTGGATGTTGCTGAACAAGGTATGATCGAAGAAGAGATCACTATTCCTTATTCAGGGCAAGGCATCATCGGTGAGATTCGTTCTAATATGAGTGTGGTTAAAGAAGAGTACGACTACGAATGCATCAAACTAACAGTTCGTTCAAGTGCAATTGATTTAGCGCGACTAAAGAAACGTATGAACACTCTTTAAGCAAGGGTGATCTAGTCCTCGAGTCTAGTTACTGAGCCTAATTTATTAAAATGCGCCGCTAATGTGGCGCATTTTTCGTTGTAAATACTGCTCTAGACTACTTACATTTTTTGATCGGTGGGCATGTGCTTTACCTCAAATCTCAAACCTCAAACCTCAAACCTCAAACCTCAAACCTTGAGATCTGGTTTGTTCTCAGTTTTAGCTGTTGATTAATCTTTGTACTATCCCCATATGTGTAACACTAGGGTACATAAGTAAGGATAACTATATGGATTACCTATTCGCCGTTGTTTTGTTCGCTGTCTCATCATCTGTGACTCCTGGGCCGAATAATATTATGGTGATGACATCCGGTGTGAATTTCGGCGTTAAGAAAAGCCTGCCGCTTTTAACCGGGATTTGTGTCGGTTTTACCCTAATGTTACTGCTTGTTGGACTTGGATTTTCACAGTTATTCGAACTATTCCCTAGCTTACACTTCATCATTAAATGCATTGGCGTACTTTACTTATTGTACTTAGCTTATTTAATCGCTCGTTCTTCAGGTGATGTGCATTCAGACCAACAAAGTGAGCCATTTTCATTTATGAAGGGGGCATTGTTTCAGTGGGTTAATGCGAAAGCTTGGGTGGTAGCAACAGGAGCCATCGCAGCATTCACGACCGTAGGGGCTAACTTCTTTAGCCAAAACGTTATGATCGCGCTGATCTTTTTTGTTGTATCGTTTCCTTGTGTTGGCTTGTGGTTAGCATTTGGGTCTATGCTGAAAAATGTGCTTAATAGTGCCTCTAGCCGCAAATGGTTTAACCTAGTCATGTCTGGATTATTAGTATTGTCGGTTATACCTGTAGTTTCGGAGATTGTAGAAAAACTGGCTTTATAATCGTTGAATTTAGATTGGAAAATGGTTTTTCATTACGAACTTCTAGCGCTTAAGGTCAATAAGTTGAATAGGATATCTCCAGCCAACACTGTTTGTTGCCTTTAGGCTTAATTGTTTTGGTAAGATGTAGAGCTATATAGCCGGTAACCAATGCCTTAATAGCACGTTAGGTTTACTCAATATAATTAACTCAGGAGTCTGTGTGGCTAAAAAGTATTACGTAGTTTGGAAAGGTCGAGAAACAGGTATCTTTACAACGTGGGCAAAGTGTAAGTCTTTAGTGGATGGCTTTGCTGGCGCGAGGTACAAATCATTCCCAACACTCGTTGAGGCTGAATCTGCTTTTGGTGGCAAATCAAATACTACATCAACGGCTAAATCTTCAAGCCCAGCGAAGAAGTCCAATAAGACAAAACCTGCTCCACTTTCTCAGCAACAAATAGATGCCATGCCATTCGATGTGAAAATATTCACCGATGGTGCTTGTGAGCCTAACCCTGGAGAAGCAGGAACAGGGTTAGCAGTCTATAAACATGATGAGTTAAGTGAGCTTTGGTATGGTTTGTATCAAGCAATGGGAACAAACAATACAGCTGAGTTACAGGGCTTGTCTCAAGCGTTATTGTTAGCGAAACAACACTTGTCATCAGGATTGTCTGTCGGGATCTTCTGTGACTCGAAATACTCCATTGATTGCGTGACGAAGTGGGCAATTGGCTGGGAGAAAAAAGGCTGGACTAAGGCTGGTGGCGAAATAAAGAACTTAGACATCATTAAGCCTGCTTACGCTCTTTATCAAGAAATTTCAGCGAAAATTACTATTCATCATGTCAATGGGCATGTAGGAATTGAAGGTAATGAATTAGCCGATAGGATGTCGATCGTCGCAATCAAAACTAAAGATGTGAACTTGTCTTTATATAATGATACTAGCGATATTTCCGAAATATTGGCACTGCGAACAGGGTAGGGAATCTCATAAATAGACAGGTGTTCGATGCTTTATAGTTGGCACTGCTAGTGCTGTTTAGAGCGTACTGTCGCTAAATGTTTAAGCATTTAGTCAGCTTTATGATAACGAGATTTGTAAGTCAAACCTTAGAGCTATATTGAAGCTCTAAGGTTCATTTAGGTATAAGTACTATTAGCGTAAGTGCAATTAGCATAAGTACTTATGAACAAGAACCACAGCACCCACTCGGCGTGTTGTGCTTAATTTTCTTTTCTGAGTTTTCGTCTTCTTTTGGTGCATTATTTGCAGCAAGCTTTGCTTCTTCTACAGTTTCTTTTTCTTCTTTGTTGTTAAATATTTTCTTAATTGAAAGTGCCATCTTAGATCCTAAATTGGTTGTT
>NZ_JAKJSW010000107.1:0-14633 GCF_050337375.1 Vibrio makurazakiensis
GCTCTATCGAATACTTGATGATGTCATTTCATCAAGTCATTATTCCAGTAGCCAGTTCGCTGTTATTTATCTCGATCTCGATGGCTTTAAAGCGGTTAATGATACTTACGGGCACGATGCGGGAGATGAAGTTTTAAAAGAAGTGGCAAACCGACTTACATCTCAAGTTAGAACGGGTGATCTAGTCGCTCGATTGGCAGGTGATGAGTTCGTACTTGTTATTCAGCCAACGAACAAAGAACTAATTACAGTACTAGCGCAACGTTTATTAAGCTTACTCACAGATCCTATTCCTTATCGAAACCGTCAATTGGAAGTAGGGGCAAGCTTAGGTATTCACCTTGTCGAAAGTAGCGACAGAGATCTAGACTCTATTTTAAAAGAAGCCGACGAAGCTATGTACCGCGCAAAGCATTTAGGTAAAGGTCAATATGTGTTTTCTCAAGATAGTTACAACAAAGCGGTGTAAACTATTGTAATATAGATAGAAAGACGATTAATAACGCTAAATCAATTTACAAGGCTTAGTATGAACGTATTAGTAACTGGTGGTATGGGCTACATTGGAAGCCATACATGCATTCAAATGCTTCAAGCAGGCATGACTCCAATCATTTTTGATAACCTTTACAACAGTAAACCAAGCGTATTAGAACGTATCGAAAAAGTATCTTCAAATCGACCAAAGTTTGTCGAGGGAGATATTCGTGACCGTGAACTTCTTGTGAAAACTTTAAAAGAAAATAGTATCGATGCGGTTATTCATTTTGCAGGTTTGAAAGCGGTGGGTGAATCTGTAGAGAAGCCACTAGAGTATTATGATAATAACGTTAATGGAACATTGGTTTTAGTTGACGCTATGCGTGAAGCGAACGTCAAAACACTGGTTTTTAGTTCTTCAGCTACCGTTTATGGTGATCCAGCATCTGTACCAATTACAGAAGACTTTCCAACCAGTGCAACTAACCCATACGGCCGTAGTAAGCTAATGGTTGAAGAGTGCCTTACTGATTTCCAAAAAGCGAATCAAGATTGGAGTATTACTCTACTTCGTTACTTTAACCCAGTAGGCTCCCATCCAACGGGTGAACTAGGCGAAGATCCACAAGGCATTCCGAACAATTTAATGCCATTTGTTTCCCAAGTTGCAGTAGGGCGTCGAGAGTTTTTGTCCGTCTTTGGTAATGATTACCCGACTAAAGATGGTACAGGTGTACGTGATTATATTCATGTTATGGACTTGTCAGATGGGCATGTTGCTGCTTTGCAGAAAGTGGGCAATAAATCAGGCTTACATACCTATAACTTGGGTACTGGCAATGGCTACAGTGTGCTTGATATGGTCGCAGCTTTTGAAAAGGCAAGTGGAAAACCCGTTCCATACAAATTGGTTGCTAGACGTGCTGGCGATATAGCCGAATGTTGGGCTGATCCAGCAAAAGCTCAACAAGAACTAAACTGGAAAGCAGAAAGAAGTTTAGAGCAAATGACGGAAGATACTTGGCGTTGGCAGTCAGCAAACCCAAATGGATTCCCTAGTTAATTCTTGATGAAAATATTAAAAAGGTGCCTTTGGGCGCCTTTTTTGATCTAAATCCAATTAAAAGTAAAGAATCGGTTAAAAACTATCATTAAAGATTAATCATGTTAGACTACGCATGTTTTAAATCATTCAATGTTAATTTTCTTCGAGGTTGTTCATGGAACTTGGTCTCATCATCGCATTTATCGTGGCTTCAGCTGTTATGGTAAAGAAAGAGATGACTAACAAATAAGATTCACTTTCCTTCTTTTTATACATTTTGAAGTGAATACTTAAAAAGCCAGCAATGCTGGCTTTTATTGTATCTAATGTTTGTAAAGTTGAGTTATTTAGAACTCATACTTTGCAGAAATAGAGTAGTTACGTTCAGCTTGTGAATTCGATTTATATAACTCTTCGTCGCCACGTACATCATTCCAACGGTAGTACTCTTTATCACCAACGTTAAAGATACCCGCTCGAATTGTGAAATCTTTTGCCGGCTTAAAGTAGGCTGTTATATCTACGACAGTCGCGCTTGGAAGCTCAACTTGAGATGCATCACCTCCGTTGTCTTCATCTAAGTTCATTTCGCTAAACGATTTATCAGCAGTATAGTTAAACTTGATGCTTGTACCCCAATTATCACTTGGAGCATCAAAATTAAGTGCTAAAACGGCATTCCATGGGTTTACGCTGTTGAGAGCATTACCATTTCCATCTTCACCCTCTGTGTACGATGCAACAAAGTTACTTGATAACCCTTGTGGAGCTCCAACTAAGTTGTCCCATAAAATTTGATTTGAAAACTCTACCCCCTGAATTGTTGCTGAATTAAGGTTTACGTAAGAATAGTGAGATATCCCGGCAGTTTTTTCAGTAATAACTTGCTCGATAAAATCATCGTAGTCACTGTAGTAAACAGCGAACTCAGAAGATGTCGCCGCTGTGTTATGTCGATACCCCATCTCATAAGAAATACTCGTTTCAGACTTCAAATTAGGGTTAGGGTCGTTCACATATCGATGTGCGACATTATCATAAGTGTAATAAAGCTCGTCAAAGGAAGGAGCACGGAATCCCTGGCTAATTTGGCCAAAAATAATGCCAGTTTCATTAATAGAGTAGTTAGCACCGATACGACCTGTTACAGCTGAGTCTGAAAATTTCTTTAAATCTTCACCCGTATTATTACCTGGGTCTGTTGAAAAGTGATCAAATCTAACTCCTGGTGTTAGTGTTAAATCTCCCCCAGCGAGGCTTATCTCATCTTGTAAGAATAACCCAAATTTTTGCTCTTTTGCGTCTGGCGTATAAACGTATAGAACATCGTCTTTACTATCGTTATATTCCATGTTTGTGTTGCTAATATCGCTGTGTGTATATGTAGCACCGTAAAGTAGGTAGTGTTTGCCAATCTCTTTGTCTAATTGAGTTTCTAACTCTATTTTGTCTTCAGAGTATGTGTAGTCCTTACGTTGATTATTTGCGGCAACAGGACCATAACGGCCTACAGACGCCGGATTATAACGGTTTGTTATACCGTTTTCGTCTTTAACCAAATAAGAGACTTTACTGGTTATCGTGTCTGCGACTGTCGAGTCTGCGTACCAGATATGTTTGACGGCAAATCGATTCTGTTCCGTGTCATCTTTACCGGTATAAGTTGGGTAGGTCGCGTGATAAATAGTAGAATCTGATGAGTCTTGAATGAGTTCAGCAAGAAACTCAACTCTATGATTATCATTTAATTGGTACTGAAGCTTAACCAGTAAGTTATCAACTTGAGTATCTTGTGACTCAACGTCATAGTCTTCATACGCATTACTATCGACGAAGTTCTGTGTTTCATTTCCGTCACGTCGTGTGTAAGCGACAAGTGTTTCTAATTCACCAAATCGGTTTGCAACAGCAACATGCTCGCTAAAAGATTTATCCTTTGATGAGTATGTTAGCTTGGCTTGTCCAGCAACATCAGTGCCTTCTCTAAGAAAGTCACTTGGATCTTTTGTTTCAAAAGCAACAACACCACCAATAGCGTCACTCCCATACAAACTAGAAGCGGCACCTTTAACAACTTCTACGCTTTTAAGCATATCAGGGTCTACCGTTATGCCACTAGAGTTAATGAATCCATATGGACCACCAGAGAAAGATCCAGGTTGAGACGAACCATCAACAATAATTTTGACCCGTTTACCTTCCATACCGCGAATGTTTATGCTCTGCTCACCTTGACGAGAGCTAGAGTTCATAGTTACACCTGGTGTATATTCAAAGATATCATTTAAGTTAATCGTTAGGTTTTCTTCGATATCTTGTTCGGATACAACAGCGACAGATGCTGATGTGTTGTCTAGTGTTTGACTAGTACGTGTAGCTGAGACTACGACTTCGTCGAAAGTTGAATGTTCATTTGCAACAGCGGTTCCTGAGAGGGCAATGAAAACAGCGGTTGATAATAGAGACTTCTTATACATTTTATTGAAACCTTTAAATCCGTAGTAGGTGACTTGAGCGGACGTCATACTATTGGATCTAAATGATAATTACTATCAATTTCATTTGCATAAATGAGACTTAACTAAAGTGATAATTTAATATCATCTGTGATAAATTCAATTAAATACAAATAGTTAATAAAATACTGATACTCTGATAGGGTTCAATCTCAATAATGATAATGTGATCAATATCTCATAAATAACTAAGGTGAACAGTTTGCAAAGCCCCATAACTTTAGAAGCTTTACACATTTTGGATGCCATTGATCGAAGGGGCAGTTTTGCTGCTGCAGCGAATGAACTAGATCGTGCGCCTTCGTCATTGAGTTATCAAATCCAAAAACTTGAACAAGATCTAGACATCATGATTTTTGACCGTTCAGGACATAAAGCTAACTTTACCGATGCCGGTAAGTTAATTCTTGAACAAGGTCGAACAATATTAAGTGCCACAGAAAGGCTAGTTTCAGATGCAACAATTTTAGCGAATGGCTGGGAGCTAGACTTAACGATAGCGTTTGACGGTATTATTCCTGTTAATAATTTCTTTCCGTTAATTGACGAGCTCGGAAAAGTCAGTAAAACACGCGTACGGTTGCAAGAAGAAATTCTTGCGGGCTGTTGGGAATCACTCGCAAATGATAGGGCTGATCTATTAATTTGCCCTAAGCCTGAGTCACTGCCTAATGACGTTAAAAGTGACACCATTGGTGCTTTGAGTATGATGTGGGTCGCTGCAACTGAACATTATGTACATAATAGGTCTGGTGAGTTTGATCAAGCAGCAAGAGAAAGTTACAGGGTTATAGCTATCGCTGATACAGCCAGAGAACAGCCTGCGATTACGGTGAACATCCTTGAAAAACAGCCACGACTTACAGTAACTAACTTTCACGCAAAGATTGATGCATTAACAGCTGGATTAGGCATAGGAACACTTCCTACCGTTGTTGCTAAACCACTCATTGAGTCCGGTAAGCTCAAAATGATTGAAGGCACCGAGCAACAAAGTATAGATATCATTCTTGCGTGGCGCCGTAACAAAATTGGTGATGCTAAATCATGGTGCATCCAACATTTGAAGAAACACTGGAAAATGAAATAGCAGAAGATCACACTCTGTCTAATTTAAGTCTCATGTCTGCAGTGCCATCTTCAAAACTAACATCTAGCTCAAATCCAAGCTTTTGAGCTAGTGTTAACATTCCTCGATTAGTTGGCATTGTCATACCTGAGATTTGTTGAGTCTGCTTTTTATTACAGTAATCAATGACTTTTTGCATCAATATACGGCCAAGGCCAGCACCTTTCAAATCTGAACGAATCAATATTGCAAACTCAGCATCGGTATTTTCAGGATTAATAAGTGCACGCGAGACACCAATGATAGCGTCTTCTCCTAATTCTTCACGAACTGCGACAAATGCTATTTCTCTATCAAAATCGATTTGAGTGAAATTCGCCAGAGCTTCATGGTTGAACTCACCAACGTCACTGAAAAAGCGTTTATAGAGATCTTCTTTTGATACATTCTGGATAAAATCAGAATGAAGAGGCTCATCTTCAGGAAGAATAGGGCGTAGTAAAACATCACTCCCATCTTTTATTGTGTGCCACTCTTCTAACTCAACAGGATAAGGTCTGATAGCCAATCGTTCTTGAGCATCACCTCTGTATGTTTTTAAAAGAATATTAGAATCTAGAATTGTAAATTTATCGCCATTTACCAGTAACGGGTGAATATCCAGTTCTTGTATCTGTGGGCAATCAACGATCATTTGAGAGATCCTAACCAACAGCTCTGATAATCCTTGGATATCAATAGGAGACGGAAGCTTTTGTAAACGAATCTTCTCGCTCTTGATTGCGCGAATTATGAGGTAGCGTGCTAACGTCATATTTAATGGGGGCAATGCTGCTGCTGCGTCGATAGACTCATCCCACTCTGAACCTCCTTGCCCTAATAAAATAACGGGGCCGAACGTTGGGTCAGTCGTTACTTTAATTCTGAGCTCTTGACCACCGGCTAGTTTTGCCATTCCTTGAACTAATAACCCATGGATATTCGCGGTTGGATACGAAAGCTTTGATCTATCTAATATCGCTTGGGCTGCACTTGCCACCTCTTGGCTATTGCGCAAGTTAAGCATAACGCCTTGTACGTCTGACTTATGGGCGATATCTGGAGACCGTAATTTTACCGCAACGGGATAACCGATTTTTTCTGCAACATAAACTGCCTCGCTCGGGTCTGATGCGATCCAAGTTGGAAGCACATCTAAATCGAAACTTTTGAATAACTGACGAGTCTGGTGTGTATCTAAAGCACATTCGCTTTGTTCTGAAAGCTGCGTATCAATCCATTCTTTCGCTAATAGAAGCTCTTGCGAGTTGATTTTTTCTGCTGTGGTTGGCGTTTCCATTAGCTGCCGCTGATTTCTTCGATACTCGACTAAATGCATGAATGCAACGACCGAGCTTTCTGGGGTTCGGTATGTAGGAATACCAGATTCAGTAAATAACTTCCTTGCAGGTTTCGCTGACAGTTCACCAGACCAATTGGTCAATATATTGAAACGCTTGTGCCTTGGGTGATTACGAATAGTGTCAATGATTTGTCTGGCAGTTTCTGTTGAATGGGCAATCGCAGAAGGGCTATGCATAATTAAAATGGCGTCAGCTTCATCTCCATCAAGTAAGATCTTCAGCGCATCAAGATAACGCTGAGGTGGTGCGTCACCAACAATGTCGATGGGGTTACTGTGCGACCAACTTTTGGGTAATTGGGCATTCAGTTTTCCGTATGTCTCTTCAGATAATTCAGCAAGTTTTCCGCCGCGTTCAAAAAGCGTATCGACCGCCATTATTGCCGGGCCGCCACCGTTTGTAATGATCGCTAATCGCTCACCGCGAAGTGGAACCGAATGCGTTAACGTTTCAACTGCCGCAAACAATTCATGCATATTTTTAACGCGCAACATACCACTTCGACGTATAGCTGAGTCATAAATAATATCAAGTGTGTCATTACCGCCAATATGCGCAGCTGTAACCGCTCGGCTTTTAGATGTTCTTCCGCTTTTTAAAACAAGAATTCGTTTATTACGGGAGGCTGCTCTTGCTGCGGAAATGAAACGTCTAGCATGACTAATGGTATCAACATAGAGCAAGATCGCCTCGGTATGGGAATCACGACTTAAATAGTCGAGTAATTCAGCAAAGTTAACATCACATCCATTTCCTATTGATATATAGGCTGAGAATCCGATGTTTTTTTCATTTGCCCAGTCTAATACTGTGGTGCAAACGGCTGCCGACTGTGACAAAAATGCTATTTTGCCTTTTAACGCACTCACTGGCGAGAAAGAAGCGTTAACGCCAACCCAAGGTAAAATCACCCCAAGACTGTTTGGCCCAAGAATTCGGATGTTGTTCGCCTTTGCGATGCGTTTGCACTCGTCAAGAATTGTAGTAGATTCGTCGAATGCTTCATCCATATCAGAAGATAAGATGATAATTGAGGAAATACCTTTATCAGCAGCTTGCTTAAATATTTCAATATTACGACTCGCATGAGTACACAATATTGCTAAATCAGGCGCAATGGGTAATGACGTTATAGATGGATACGCTAAGACACCACAAACGGATTTGTACTTAATCGTCACAGGCATGATTGCGCCATTGAAACCACCTTGAAGTAGGTTATTCATGACAATATGACCAGCACGATGACCCTGTTGAGAGGCGCCAATTACCGCTATCGAAGTCGGTTTAAACAACGAATCCAAATTATTCATATCATTACCTTTCAATACACTAGCTTTCATCCTATCGCACAAACTAAGCTCTAACTGTAGAAGAATTCATCTATTTGGTTTCTTTTGCCTATGCGGAGCTAAGTTTGTGAAATGAATCACTCACTAATGGTATATAATAGAAAAGTTAGCTTGATTCTAAGCGCTTGTATCGGCATGATTTATAGTAATTTATTTTAAAGGACGTCTGAGCATTTCATGAAAAAATTAGCAATCGCGACTCTGCCACTGCTCTTGGCTGCGTGTGTATCTGAGACTTACATTACGGATGTAACATCTGAAAGCTACCAGGAAGAATATAAAACGGCGGCTATCGAAGCTCCTGTTATGTCTCAAACGGAAAGCATGGTTACTGAAGAAACAGTCGCAACGAATGTTGTTAAGCTTTCTCCAGTCGAAGAAAAGAAAGTAGTGAAACTAAGCCCGCAAACAACGGCTAAAGTGGTACCGCCGACGAAGAAACAAATGGATATGAACCAGCGCTTCGGATATACCGTTCAAGTTGTTGCGGTTGGTAGCCAAGCGAAAGTCGATACGTTTGTGAACAAACTTCCTCGTACAAGCCAACCGGTTTGGGAAAACTATAAAGTAGTAAACGGAACTAAGTGGTTTACAGTCTTGTATGGTGATTACGCCACACGCCTTGAAGCAAAGAAAGCGATCTCAACGTTATCTAATGAATTTCAAGGTCTAAAACCATTCGTTAAAAGTATTGATGACATCAAAAATTCAGACTTCCCAACGCTGAATAAACTTAACTAAATATAGACTTATTAAGAAGGGGACTTAGGTCCCTTTCTTTTTGCCCAATACTTAATCGTTCGAACATATATCCTCTCTTTTTGTAATCAAAACACTGTACCTCCGCGATGAATTGTTTATGATAAAACTCATTGCTTATTAAGTCTCAAGGACAGATCTTACCCATGAATAAAACTCACATTCTTTTACTTTGCGGTGGTGACTCATCAGAACATGAAGTTTCTCTTGTTTCCTCTGGCTACCTATACGAACAGCTAAACACTGTCGAAGACTTTGAAGTAATTCGTGTTGAGATCAAACATGGGAAGTGGCTCTTAGATTCAGGCGAGTCGGTATACTTGGATATCCAGGAACAAGCACTTCGTGGTAGCTGTGAAACGTGGAACATTGACTTCATTGTACCTTGTATTCACGGGTTCCCGGGCGAAACTGGAGATATTCAGTCCTTATTCGAACTTGCWAAAGTCCCATACTTAGGCTGTGGTTCTGAAGCGAGCAATAACAGCTTTAACAAAATAACATCGAAGTTATGGTATGACGCGATAGGGATCCCGAACACACCATACTTATTCATTTCAGATAATAATGAAGCAACACATACCGCCGTTCGTGAAGCATTTGAAAAGTGGGGGACTGTTTTCGTAAAAGCAGCACGCCAAGGATCATCGGTAGGGTGCTACAAAGTTTCTGATGTTAATGAGTTAAGCAAAGCTGTAAATGACGCATTTGGGTATTCGGATCAGGTTTTAGTTGAACAAGCAGTGACCCCTCGTGAACTTGAGGTATCGGCTTATGAGTTTGATGGTGAGTTACACGTCAGCAAACCAGGAGAAGTTATCGCTCCGAATGGCGCATTTTACACTTACGATGAGAAATACAGTGCCGATAGTCACTCTGTCACAGAGGTTGAAGCAAACAACCTGACTGATGAACAACTTTCTGCAATTGAAGTAAGCTCAAGAAAAGTATTCACGCAAATGAAGCTACGCCATTTATCAAGAATTGATTTCTTCTTAACTGAAAACGGTGAAATTTATTTAAATGAGGTCAATACATTCCCAGGAATGACTCCAATTTCAATGTTCCCGAAAATGGTTGAACATAATGGTCATAAATTCGCTGATTTCTTAGAAAACTGTGTAAGAACTTCGATTAGTAAGGCTTGAACTGACTAGTCCCAACCTTTAATAGCCTTAAACTTACTCATTTCAATAGCCGCATTGCCTTTACGACCAATATATTGTGAAGGCATTGCAGGGCTAAGCCAACGACCCAAATCTTGTATCTCGTTAACTTTCATCCCTTGTTTAGAAAGCTCCTTTGCAGCCCCAACCCTTAAAGATTGGCCTGAAAACTTATACTGTTCAGCTAAGCCAAGTAAAGATGATGCGTTTCGTAGAATTCTGTAAATAGATGAATCATTAAGAGTCTGATTACTTATGTTTCCATGACGATCAATCGAGCGAAATACTGGGCCAGCTGTAGCCTCTGAGTGTTTTAGCCAAGCACTTAGGAATTCGCTAGTGTGTGTGGACAGTGCATAGGAATTGTCACCAATTAATATATTGAGATTTCCACTTTCAAGTACGATGACGGATTCGAACTTCAACTCCCTTAACTCTGAACGTTTTAATACACACTCAAACATCACATTATAAATAGCGCGATCGCGAATATCCCTAATATTGTCAGAGCGTGATAGCTGAAAGTTAAGGTCATTTAAGTGACTGAGAGTAAATGCACTCGTTTGTTTAGCGTCACCATGTTTTTGTATTCTTAATTCAGCTAAGGTCAATTGTACCTGCCGATGATTAACAGGGTTTGCATAACCTAGTACAGTATGGATAAAACCAAAAGTTGCAGTGTAACGTTTTAAGGATGCAAATTTCCGTTTAGATGATTCAATCTGTAGGAAGCGTCTGATCGCGGTGACAGAAGCGGGTAGTGGGTTTATGTGGTGAGACTGGCAGAACTCTAAATAATTTTTCCAATCTGAGTACATTGCAAGCAATGAGTTATGAGAGTAGTGATTTTGAGCAAGCGATTGAATGTATTCTAACTCACTAGAACGACAAAGGTTTCTTGTTAGCTCTTTAACTTGCTTCTGATCTGTGAAGATAGCGACATTTTTTTTCATTCTAATGCAACATAACTGAATTTATTGCAATTTTATACTTGATATCATTCGAAGTACAATTATCATTAATATAATTAAAACAAAAAGATGAATCAGATATATGGCTAATTCAATTTACCGAGGCGTGCCGTTGCAATCTACAGATGCTACGAACAAGATTTGGCAAGCCAGGTTAAAAAAGCGTGTTATCCAAGGTAATTTGACTGCTATTAAAAAGAGCATCGATTGGTGGCTAGACACTGCATCAATAATAGACCCAAAAGAGTTTACTTCTCTTAATAAAGAGCGTTCAGTTGCTGGTCAGAAAGAAGATTTCAATGGTTACCGAATTAGTAACGATACAGGTGAGCCTAACGCATGGTATTGTATGTTCAATGGTCGCCTAATCAAAGGTTCTAAATTGGCCATTCAAAAGCATATCGAAGCGTATCTGGTCGCGAAACAGCAAGCACAACAACAGAAGAAGTAAAGTTAAATGAGTTTAGTATATTCGACAGAAACCGGCAGAATTAAACCCGAAGAAGAGAAAGTACAACGCCCTAAAGGCGATGGTATTGTTAGAATTCAACGCGAGACCAAAGGGCGTAAAGGAAAAGGTGTTTCTGTTGTTAGTGGCTTAGACTTGGATGATGCTCCATTAAAGTTACTGGCTGCAGAGCTTAAGAAAGTTTGTGGCTGCGGTGGTTCAGTAAAAGATGGAAACATTGAAATTCAAGGTGATGCTCGCGATAAGATCAAAGCGCACTTAGAAAAGAAAGGCTTCAAAGTTAAGTTCGCTGGCGGTTAAGCTAATATACGCAGTTTAAAATCGAAGATTATCAAACTGTATATTAGGTATTTTATGGTAAATTTGATTATCGTTAAATACAGTCTTATCAGCAGACGATCACTAAATAGGCAAGAGTAGAGCTCTTGCCATATTAACCCAAACCTTATTTAACATAAGATAGATAATACGCACTGAGCTAGTGGTTCTTTAGGCTGCATTGACCACAGTACCAAACCGCCACAAGCCATTGATATCCCGTGTAAACCTTGTCCGTTAAACTTCTTTGCCATGCTTTCCCATATTTGTTTTATGCGTGGATTATCATTGCGATCTGCGTGACACCCAAGCAATGCAATTTCTATATCAATCTTTGCATTTTCCGCTAAAAATATTGCCTGTGAATCAGTTAGATAGCGACGGCCTTTGCGAAAATCACTGATTCGTTGCTGTGGTATGTTCATATCCATAGCTATTTGCTTGTCTTGTATGTAGTTATGAGCCTGTTTATACGCTTCTAACAACTGATTTTGATACATGGCAAGTCCTCCTTTTTTCTAATCATAGCGTAATAGTAACCAATTTTGGTTATTCGTCGAACCTGCTTAGATTCACTCTCTGAGGTCTGTTCAAGGTTCACTTTTGATTATTGCGGTTTGCTTTGTCTTCTGTTGTTGCTCACTGCTTTGAAGTTCAATGATTAACAAGTTAGGTGTTGTTATGTTTGAAATTGAATCTATCGAATACGGCTCTGTGTTGAAATCTGACTACGTTTGCTTCTACAACTACCCAGATTTCACGCACGTTGCTTTGTCTGCTCATCACACACCACTCGAAATTTGCATTGAGTTCCTAATTAGTGATCTTCAGTTTGGTCAACGCACGATTGGCGACGAACGTTTTCATACTGTCAGCTATTCCAATCCTCGTCCTAACTCTAGCGATGGATTCACTTTCACTTTTGATGACGACCAAGAGCTTGAACAGTTTTGTGCGTTCTACGGTTTGGAGCGTTAATCATGGATAACTTATCCGCTCTGGTCATTATTGTTCATGYCAAATCAGGCGATCGGTTCTTTTGTGGTTTTGGTAAGAATCGGCGTGTTAATACAGCTTGGCATATTGCAGGTGCTGAGTTGTTTATGTCTGAAGAGTTTTCAAATGATGTTTGCGACGTTTGTGACGCCCTGACATCTTTAGGGAAAACTCATTCTGTTCATGTTGTTAAAGGTTTATTTGAACAATCTTTAGACATGGTTGTTGGTGATTAGTCATGGATTCTATTTACTTCGACTATGAACCGAGTCATGGGATCAACGCGTATTTTCCCTGGGGTCATAATTTCTTCAAGACACAGCGTGAGTTCTTTCAGTTCCTGGACGTTCATTACGGCATGGTGTCATTTCAGGTTATTGAGATCACCGATGAGAACTATCAAGAGTTAATGCTCAAAGGGGTTTTCCATGCTATCTAAAAAGCCCCACAAGTATCACGATGAAATCCGTCCGGTTGAAGTCGATCACTTAGCGTTTTCGTTTCCATACAGTTCACTGAGACATTTGGATAAATCGAATGACCAGGACTTCATTAACTTGCAGTTTCCCGAGTTCAAACAAGCTCGCGTAAACACACCCATTGCGATTGAAAAAGCTATCGAGTCTCACCGTAATAAATGCCGCAAGATTTTGGCGCATCGTTTTGATGATTTCATATTCAAAGTGTTTGGTTTCCGTTTGTCTCGTATGCGTGCCCGTGGCTTACATGGCTACGAAGATTCAATGACGATTTTTGATTCTACGGGAACCGTTGAATGTGGATTAGTGGGTCTCGGTGGTAATAATGACACCGTGTTTGTTCAGATCAATGGAACCGGCTGCAAAAAGCTATTTGAACATATTACTCACGAAAAACTGCATTGGTGGCTGGCCTCTGTATTGGGTATCACTCGCCTCGCCCGCTTGGATTTATGCGTGGATGACTACACGGGGATCTTTGATTGTCAGTATGCCGAGAAGTGCTTTTATGAAGGAGCATTTCGAACTGCGAGTCGCGGTCGTGGCCCAACAATGGTCCCTCATAAACGTATATCTCAAACTGGCGAGCTATCTGAGGAAGCGACACTTGTTGGCTCTCGAACTTCGTCTGTTTACTGGCGTATCTATAACAAGAAATTCGAGCAAAAAATCACTGACCCTGAGGTGGTTTGGTATCGAAACGAAGTGGAACTAAAGAAGTGTGACATTGACTTACTCGCCTCGCCTGCTTCGGCCTTTGCTGGTCTGTGTGACTTTTCGGCCAGTATCGACCCGGCTGAACCGATGAAGATCCAACTGAACAAAAAGAAAGCCGGTCTTGAGTTCTTCGCTCGTATTGCCTGGGTTCGTCGTCAATGTGGAAAAGCCTTGGCTGAGGTTGTATCGATGACTGACGGCGATATCGGTGAGGCCTTTGGTTTGCTTATTCCGACTAAACATAGACGCGCAAACTTTAACACGTCATTGGGCATTCCCGATGAATACACCAAACAGAAACTAGCACTATTGGAGTCAAGAATATGTCTACAACAATAACGGGAATTTCTATCAAACGTTTCCCTAAGTCGGGAATGGAATTCGCTGAGTTATCAGTATTGCGAGCTGTTGAAAATGTCGATGCTGAAAAGTTTCAGCAAAGCGGTATTGGCTTCACAACGGACATTCCTTACAACAAGCAGCCATTAAAAATCAGTATTGATTATGCTCGTCAGCTCATCCAATCAGGTGCATTTGTGCCTAACCGTGAGTATGACTTGAACTTTGGAGCCAGTAACGATGATCCATTGGACATACTGGTCATCAAATTAATTCCAGTCGATGAAGAAATCAAAAAGCACTTTCAATCGTCTTTACCTAAGGCGTAATTGAATGCCATTGGTCACTGGATATTGCGCAAAAGTCATTTCCATTCAAAACGGCGATGCGGTGTTAACGTCTAGTTTTACCAATGAAAACAAAGTGATAGATGGAAAGTCTAATTGTGATTGGTCGGTATTAGTTACAGGGTCTCTTTTTGAGACTCAAAAACAGTTCGATGCCATGAGCACTCAGTCTCCTGTCGGCAGTGACTATGAATTAACGATAAACCC
>NZ_JAKJSW010000108.1:0-14594 GCF_050337375.1 Vibrio makurazakiensis
GCGCGCAATGGAATAATAAGCGCAGAACCCAGTTTACAATCTTGTGAGAGGGAGCACTGGTATGGGGTTTCTTTCCCATCAAGGTAGATGATGTCGTTTTGTTCCATCGAGGTGAGTGTGCTTTGCGATGAAATCGGCGTGTTCGGAATATGATGTTCATCGCCAATGCCGACGAACGCGAGGATTTTCTCTCGATCGGTAATCGCCACAGCACCAACATTGGYTTCTTCGTAAACGATACGCACGATTTTTTGTGCGTTATCGGAATTAAACCCACCATGCAGAATACCTACCGAACGTTCGGCGATGGTTAAAGCGCGGCGCGAGAACGTAGCAGAATATTTTTCGAAGATGGTTTTACGGTCTTGGATGATACTCATGAACAACGCTGCGCCAACAGAGTTTGCGATGATCATTGGCGCAGCAATATCGGAAACTAATGCATAGGACTGCTCGAACGGTTTTGCGACTGCGAGCAAGATGATCATCTGAATGATTTCTGCAAATAGAGTGACAGAAAAGACAACTAACGGGTTAAATAGTTGGCTGGCTTTGTTTTTTCGAACGAGATAGACATGTAATAAACCACCGATCAAACCTTCTGCGGTGGTCGATATAGCACAAGCTAAATCCGTGAATCCACCCAAAGAGTAGCGATGGATACCGCCAGTAAAACCGACGGCAAAGCCGACAACAGGGCCTCCAAATAGGCCACCCATTACCGCACCCATCGCACGTGTGTTGGCTATCGCATCATTAATCTGCAACCCAAAATAGGTGCCCATAATACAAAATAGGGAAAATAGAACGTAGCAGCTGATCTTATGACTTAAGCGCGAAGATATACTCAACAAAGGGAGAATCAGGGGCGTTTTACTTAGCATGTAAGCAATCACTAAGTAGACGCAGGTTTGTTGAAGTAAAGAGAGAATCAGTTCCATATATTCACCTATTGTGGGACTTATCTAGTGTAAGCGTATTTGTGGCGATAGGCAGCAGGTTACGAGTTTAATTAGCGATATATTAGATATACAAAACCCATCATTAAGATGGGTTTTGGTCTTTTTTATTTAAGGACTCTCTTTCGGTGAAGAGTCGATAGCTACGCGGTTTCAGTGGTAGCTTTAGGTTCTTTTTTATTTTCGTCAGCTAGGTCGATATCGCCTTTGCCTTTTGAAATCTTGATAACGTAAGCCGCAATACCGAATGCACTCACCACACCGATGATGGTTGAGATTTGCATTGGCAGACCGAAGCCTAACTGGCTGTTGTTCAGAATGAATGTGATACACACAGACGTCATGAAGATAGCTGGAACCGTTGTTACCCAGTGCTGCTTGTTGTGGCGAAGCAGGTACGCCGAAGCAGTCCACAGCATCATTACTGCTGTTGATTGGTTAGCAAAACCGAAGTAGCGCCAGATGATACCGAAATCTACCTGAGTCAGGATGCCACCAAGAACGAATAACGGTAGCGCCATTAGTAGTCGGTTACGTAGCGTTTTCTGTTCCATGTTGAAGTATTCAGCAAGGATAAGACGGCTTGAACGGAACGCTGTGTCACCAGAAGTGATAGGTAGGATAACCACGCCAAGGAAAGCAAGGATACCGCCAAATACACCCAGTAGGCCAAATGAAGCGCTGTATACCACGTTACCTGGGCCGCCGTTTGCAATCGCGTCAGATAGAGATTCAACTGAACCGAAGAACGATAGCGCAAGTGCACACCAGATTAGAGCGATGATACCTTCACCAATCATTGCGCCGTAGAATACGAAGCGACCGTTCTTCTCGTTTTCCATACAACGAGCCATCAAAGGAGACTGGGTTGCGTGGAAGCCAGAGATAGCACCACATGCGATAGTGATGAATAGGGCAGGCCAAAGTGGTAGATCATTCGGGTTCATGTTGGTGAACATGTCGCTCATCTCAAAACCACCCATGATTTGGTGTTCGTCAGATAGACCAATCGCAGTGATTAGGCCAACAGACATAAAGATAAGTAGTGCACCGAACAGTGGGTAGAAGCGACCAATGATTTTATCGACAGGGACAATCGTTGCGATGATGTAGTAAGCAAAGATGATAACAACCATCGTTGTTGCAGACATCGCGAAATCAGTTTGGTCGTTCACTAGGTTAGTGATCATGCCGGCAGGAGCAGAAACGAATACCACACCAACTAGAAGCAGTAGGACAATGGCAAAGATGTTCATAAAGTGTTTTGCGCCATTGCCTAGGTAACGTCCAGTGATGGTTGGAACCGAAGCACCGCCATTACGGATAGATAACATACCTGAGAAGTAGTCGTGTACTGCACCTGCGAAGATACAACCTAGTACAATCCAAAGCATTGCTGCTGGGCCGTAAAGGGCACCCATGATAGGGCCGAAGATTGGACCGACACCTGCAATGTTAAGCAGTTGAACTAGGTAAACCTTTGGCGTCGACATTGGAACGTAGTCCACGCCGTCTTGCTTGGTATGCGCTGGGGTTTGACGCTTTTCATTGATACCGAAGATCTTCTCGATAAAGGCACCGTAAATAAAGTAGCCACCAATGAGTGCTGCGACGCAGGTAAGAAACCACATCATAATTTGTTATCCCTGAATGTATTAATTAAGTCAGGGTGGATACTAAAATAGAGAAAAGAAAGCATCATCCACTTCTAGGTTAAGTGGTCGAATAGCAAATTAAGTGGCCTAAATGGCAATTAAGTGGTTTTAGCTGATTGTCAGTGGTCTCAAGCGTAAAGGTTAGTGGTTATTTGGGCACTTTAGTGGCAACCTAGCTATGTAAATAAACTAAGGGACTGAAATGAAAAGAATAACAACAGCTGTTCTCGTGCTTGCTGCCTTATCTGGGTGTAGTGCAAGTGTTCAAGATTTAGCACAACAGGGAGATTGGCTAGAAATTGGTTACCGTGATGGCGTTAAAGGCAATAGTCAACGTACATACAAAGAAATGACGAGTCTTGGTACAGTCGATCAGGCAAGTTATGACACTGGCTATCAACAGGGTGTTGAAGAATATTGTGACCCTAACCATGCATATCAAATTGGTCTATCTGGGCAATATTACGAAGGCGTGTGCGCTGGTTTTGAAGATGCTCAAATATTTCGTATGGAATGGCAGCGCGGTTGGGATACCTACAACAACTAGATATAAGTCAGTTGGTAACAGAGTCCATCTATATTAGATTTCAAAAATGGGCTCGATAATTCGAGCCCATTTTTTATTACTCATTATTGATTAGACTCTACTGCTTTGCGTAGGAAGCCAGACTGTTTAGATAGTTGCTTCTTCGCAGTCACGACATCAAGACCCGATAGGATCATCAAGATCGCTAGTTTTACGTCATAACTGGTTTCTTCTAAAGTTGAGGTCGCTAAAGCTAAATCGCATTCAGTGGCTTGCATAACGATACGGGCAGCTCGAGCRACCAGCTTTTTGTTGGTGGCTTTTACATCAACCATTAAGTTTTGGTAGCTTTTACCGATACGGATCATGCTGGCGGTTGTCAGCATATTCAAAACGAGCTTTTGCGCAGTTCCTGACTTCAAACGAGTTGAGCCTGTTAAAGCTTCAGGCCCTACAACAGGGCTAATCGCTATTTGAGCAACTTCAGCAATAGGGGAGTCAGGGTTGCAAGATAATGCGACGCTGGTGGCTCCGATCTCATTAGCGTATTCAAGAGCGCCAATAACATAAGGAGTACGCCCGCTAGCAGCAATGCCGACCAATACATCCTGACTTGAAAAGTTAATGGCTTTGAGATCTTCCACACCAAGTGTAAATGAGTCTTCAGCTCCCTCTTTGGCTTTTAAAATGGCTTCAGGCCCACCAGCTATTAGTCCCACGACCATTTTGTCTGAGACGCCAAAAGTAGGAGGACATTCTGATGCGTCTAGTACGCCCAATCGACCGCTTGTTCCTGCTCCCATATAAATAAGGCGAGCGTTATTTTTGAATGCTTTTGTTATTTTATCGACCGCCAAAGCTATTTCCGGTAATACCTTTTCTACAGCAACCGGGACTTGAGCGTCTTGTTGATTCATACGCTCGACAATCTCGAGTGAGGATAGTAGGTCGATATCCATTGTTTCTGGGTTACGGCCTTCAGACACAAGGTGAGATAAAGCTGAAATGAGAGCGTCGTTAGTCATAAGTATCCTTTCTAAATTTTTATTGTTCGCCGTGCACAGCACCACGAAAATAGTTAATCGGCATAATACAGAACCCCGAGGGAGGCGAGTTTTGTGGCACCTGTAACCTCGGGTAAATTGCTCGGTAAATTATGCATTCTTCTCTGAGCTAACCATGCAAAGGCCATGGCTTCCATATTGTCACTGTCTACGCCTTTATCAGTAGTAGAAGATACGTCCCAGCTTGGTAATAGATGAGCAAGACGTGACATTAAGAATGAGTTTCTCACGCCCCCACCGCAGACAAGCAGCTCAGGTTTATCACCCTCACAGTACTGGTCTAGTTCATTAGCAATGGTTGTAGCCGTGAATTCACATAAGGTGCGCTGCACATCGACTTCGGTAACAGCAGGAAAGCTTAATAGAATATCTTCAAGCCAGGGTAAATTAAACAGTTCACGCCCTGTGCTTTTAGGTGGTTGTCGATTGAAATAGTTATCTTCGCATAATGCCCTAAGTAAGCGATCTATTACTTGGCCTTTCTGGGCAAATTGCCCGTCCTGGTCAAATCGCTTTCCAGTATGCTTATAAACCCAAGCGTCCATCAGCATATTGCCCGGGCCAGTGTCGTATCCCAGTACTTTTTGGTTGGGTCTAAGAACTGAGATATTGGAGATACCACCAATGTTGAGAACAACAATACTAGAAGAGTCTGCTTTAAAAACGGTATTGTGAAAAGCGGGTACCAACGGCGCTCCTTGTCCTCCCAGAGCCATATCTTTACGTCTAAAATCGGCTACAGTAGGGATTGAGGTCTTAGAGGCAATGATATTGGCATCACCAAGCTGCATTGTGAATGGGTGCTCTCCTAGAGGCTGGTGGAATACCGTTTGCCCATGATTACCAATCGCCACGATACTTTTTGCGCTGATATTGGATTCATCTAATAGATGTATAACAGCGTCGGCAAATAGATGACCGAGTTGATGATCTAATTCTCCTATGCTTTTAAGGTCAGTTTTCTGCCCGATACATATATCAAGAATATTCGTTTTCAATTCGGCAGGCATTGGGAAATCACATTGAGAAATCAGGCGTATCGAATCGCCAGAGATCTCCACTAACGCTGTATCTACTCCATCCAAACTGGTGCCTGACATCACACCGATATACAGCTCTGTATGATCCATTTCTAAACTATTTCGCTGCATTCCTAAACTCTTCCACTGATCGGTTTAAAAACATTGTAATGCAAAATCAAAGAGAATAATCTCGATAACTTAGCGAAAATATTGAGTAATTTTAGGGGTATATAATGGGACCGTTGTGGGTAGATGTTGCTGGCTATGAGCTTTCGGCTGAAGATAAAGAAATTCTGGAGCATCCAACTGTCGGTGGGTTCATCCTCTTTTCTAGAAATTACCATGATAGTAAGCAGCTTGCTGCGTTGAATAAAGAAATACGTAAAGTAGCTAAACGACCAATTTTGATTGGTGTCGATCAAGAAGGGGGTCGAGTTCAGCGGTTTCGTGAAGGCTTTTCAATTATCCCTGCTGCCCAAGAGTTTGCTCAACATAGCAAGGGTGAACAATTAGCAGAACAGGCAGGCTGGTTAATGGCAGCCGAACTTATTGCACATGATATTGATCTTAGTTTTGCTCCTGTTCTTGATAAAGGTCATGACTGTAAAGCTATTGGTAACCGATCATTTGGTGAAGATATCGAAACCATTGTCCGTCATAGCACCGCTTATATGAAAGGAATGAAGTCTGTTGGCATGTCTACAACCGGAAAGCACTTCCCTGGTCATGGTGGCGTAATCGCTGATTCCCATCTAGAGACTCCATTTGATGAACGTAGCAATATATTTGAAACTGATATGGCAGTATTTAAAGCTCAAATAGAAGCAGGAATTTTAGATGCGATGATGCCGGCACACGTGGTATATCCGCATTACGATAAACACCCTGCGAGTGGCTCTCAATATTGGCTGCAAGATATTCTTCGTAATAAACTTGGCTTCCAAGGTTTGATTTTCTCTGATGATCTTACCATGGAAGGAGCGGCTATCATGGGAGGGCCTGCAGAGCGTTCACATACAGCATTAGCTGCAGGTTGTGACATGATATTGGTATGTAACCAACGAGATGCTCAAGTTGAAGTGTTAGATAACCTACCCATTTTAGAAGTACCGATTGCAGACTCTTTACTGAAACAGCAATCCTTCTCTTTATCTGAACTTCATTCCAGTGATAAGTGGAAACAATCATCACAATCGATGATGAGAATGTTAGAACAATAGAATAGGTTTGTTTTTGACCACTAATACAGTTAAAAGAGCCAATATCATTGATATGGCTCTTTTTTGTTATCACTTATAGTGCTTTCCCTTATATCTCGAGCTAAATCTTTAAAATAACACGGTGTAAGTTAAAGTTTACATCGA
The DNA here is from genome assembly GCF_050337375.1 of Vibrio makurazakiensis. Lineage (NCBI taxonomy): Bacteria > Pseudomonadati > Pseudomonadota > Gammaproteobacteria > Vibrionales > Vibrionaceae > Vibrio > Vibrio makurazakiensis. The sequence goes on from NZ_JAKJSW010000108.1 coordinate 6,591, forward strand.
ATGTTTTTTAATGTTTACACTTGCAATCGTTTCTGTAGCTGTTATTTTAGTTTTAAAGATTGATTAGCCCAAATGGATATCTGGGTGTAAAAATAAATATACAGGTTGAGTTATGCAGAAAAGTGAATTAAGCAATGTCAATATTATCGACGAACAGGTACTAATTACTCCTGAGGAGTTAAAAGCAAAACTGCCTTTGAGTGATAATGCTCGCCGTTTCATTCAAGAGTCTCGTGAAACCATCGCAAATATTATTCATAAGAAAGATCATCGCATGCTGATCGTATGTGGCCCATGTTCTATTCATGATATTGAAGCTGCGAAAGAGTACGCGAAGCGTCTAAAAGCCTTATCTGAGCAACTYAGCGATCAACTGTATATTGTTATGCGTGTTTACTTTGAAAAGCCTCGTACCACTGTTGGTTGGAAAGGTCTAATTAATGACCCTCACCTAGATGGTACTTTCGATATTGAGCATGGGTTACATGTAGGTCGTGAGCTACTTGTTGAACTTGCTGAAATGGAAATTCCATTAGCAACAGAAGCTCTTGATCCGATTAGCCCTCAGTATCTTGCAGATACATTCAGCTGGGCAGCGATTGGTGCTCGTACTACTGAATCACAGACTCACCGTGAAATGGCAAGTGGCTTGTCTATGCCGATTGGCTTCAAAAATGGCACTGACGGTAACTTAGGCACAGCAATCAACGCAATGCAGGCTGCTTCTTCTAGCCACCGTTTCATGGGTATTAGCCGTGAAGGTCAAGTTGCATTGTTAACGACTCAAGGTAACCCTAACGGCCACGTCATTCTTCGTGGTGGTAAACAAACTAACTACGACTCAGTTTCAGTGCATGAGTGTGAGCAAGAACTAGGTAAAGCGGGCTTAGATGCATCATTAATGGTGGATTGTAGCCATGCGAATTCACGTAAGGATTTCCGTCGTCAGCCACTCGTTGCTGAAGATGTCATTCACCAAGTACGCGAAGGTAACAAGTCAATCATAGGTTTAATGATTGAAAGCCACCTAAATGAAGGTAACCAACCTTCAGATATTCCTCTGAATAAGATGAAATACGGCGTTTCGATTACCGACGCATGTATCAATTGGGATTCAACTGAGGCACTATTAAAACATGCACATACAGAGCTAGTCCCATTTTTGGAAAACAGACTAAAGGACTAGTGTTGGCTTAAAAATAGCTGATACGTAAAGATTGGTAAGGAAGAATAATGGCCGTTGAGCTGAACGAATTACGCGACCAAATTGATGCAGTCGATAAACAAATGTTGGATTTACTTTCTCAGCGCTTAGCGTTAGTTGAGAAAGTGGGTGAAGTAAAAAGTGAACATGGTTTGCCGATTTACGCCCCAGATCGTGAAGCTGCAATGCTGGCTTCACGTCGCCAAGAAGCTGAGAAAAAGGGTATCCCACCTCAGTTGATTGAAGATATTTTACGTCGAACTATGCGTGAGTCTTATGCAAGCGAGAAAGATTCGGGTTTTAAGTGTTTAAACCCTGAATTGCGTTCAGTTGTCATTATCGGTGGTAACGGTCAACTTGGTGGTCTATTTGGCCGTATGTTCAAGTTGTCAGGCTACGAAGTTAAAGTGCTTGGTAGTAAAGACTGGGATCGTGCGGATGAAATTTTAGATAACGCAGGCTTAGTGGTTGTATCAGTACCTATTAACCTGACGAGCAATGTGATTGAGAAGCTTGGAAAACTACCAAGTGATTGCATTCTATGTGATTTGACGTCGATTAAGTCTAAACCGCTACAAGCGATGCTAGATATTCACCAAGGCCCTGTTGTTGGTCTACACCCAATGTTTGGCCCTGATGTCCCAAGCCTTGCTAAACAAGTCATTGTTTACAGTGATGGTCGTGGTGAAGATTCTTATCAGTGGCTGCTCAAGCAGTTTGGTATTTGGGGAGCAAGCCTGTGCCAAATGGATGCGAGTGAACATGACCATGGTATGACACTGATCCAGGCGCTGCGTCACTTTACTTCTTTTGCTTACGGTGTACATCTGAGTAAAGAGAACCCGAATATTGATCAACTTCTGAAGTTAAGCTCGCCAATTTACCGATTAGAAATAGCGATGGTTGGCCGATTGTTTGCCCAAGACCCAAACTTGTACGGTGATATCATTTTATCGTCAGACGAGAACATTGAGATGATTCGTCGATTCCACTCTTGTTTTGGTGAAGCTTTGAAAATCCTAGATAGCAAAGACAAAGCAACGTTTGTGCAAAGCTTTAATGAAGTGAGTAATTGGTTTGGCGATTATTCTCAGCAATTCTTGGATGAGAGCCAAAACTTGCTGAAGCAAGCAAATGATTCTATTCATCGTGCTTAAATGAATAAATTCAACTAATAAAAAAAGAGCAGCTTCTAGCTGCTCTTTTTTTATTGGAAGGAAAACGGCCTAGTTAGACGATAACCAATCAATTAGTGCTTAATGGCTGCTGCACATCTTCGCTAGAAACGGTTTCAATACTGGAGTCTGTGTAAGGAACATTCGTTAAGTTGATCTGTAGACGCACGACATTATCGATCAATTGGACTAATGGTCCCCATTTCACCTTTTTCTCTTTTTCAAAGACAKAGTTAAAGTTCTCCGGTGTCCAATCCATCAGGTATTGCGGGTTAAGAGAACGCCCTAAAAAGCGTACTTCATAATGAAGGTGTGGGCCGGTTGAGTTACCTGAGTTACCACAGGTCGCAATGACATCCCCTTTACTTACAAACTCACCACTACGTACTTTAAACTTCTGTAAGTGGGCATATGAGCTCATAAAACCAAATGAGTGGCGTAAGGTCATAAAGTTACCAAAGCCTTTCTTACTTGGTCTTACGGTTTCGATTACGCCATCCGCAGGCGCGAGTATCTCTTCACCACGCTTACAAGTTAAATCAATACCAGTATGAGTATGGCGTTTACCTGAAATAGGGTTGGTGCGGCGACCATAAGATGACGAAATTCGTTGGTATGCCATAGGGCTATCGTTAGGTATTAAGCGGAACATGGTTGCTCGTACCGCTGAATCTATCGCTGCTGCATCAATGCGTTCTTCTAAAGAAGAGTCGTTTGTGACTAAGTCTTCATTCGCAAGGCCGAGTACAGACTCTACGTCGTAGACACGTTTACCCAAAAGTTGAATCGTTCCTTCTTTCTCATCAAGCACTTGAGACAAAGAGTGGTTGGTATCAACTTGTTCTTGATACAAATATTCCAACTCTTTATTTTCATTGCTCATTTGCGCCAAAGCTTGTTGAAAGCTAGTTTGAGCTTTCTGCATGGTTTGTTGAGCCTGCTGCTTATTATCTAAGTGCAAGTAGATAGCACCGCCTAGCAGTAGGGGCGCTGAAAAGAGAGTAAGGGCAATTGCTGATACTGACTTTCTGCCAAGATGAAAGGTTTGCTTCCCTTGGCTTGAGGGAATCGTAATGGAAACTTTATGGGACATACTAACTAATTTTTTGGTGTGACAGATCCGCTGTCTACAGAGTCAATTTATTCATCACCTAAATCAGATAAATACTCTAGCTCACGATGGAGAAGACTATCATCACCGACATTGAGTTCAACCAAGCGTTTTAAATGACTAATACTATCAATATCTAAATGCTCTATTCGCAAGCGCATTGAGGTATTGTTAGTGGAAATAATCGATGCTTCTAGCTGTATTTCAATATCACTTTCATAGAGCGCAAAGCTCACAGTGATAGGTAAAGATTCATTCAGTTTTGAGCAACTATCACATTGTAATAGCACACCATGTAAGGATAAATCTTGAACCGAACTTTCGAGTTCAAGTGTACCTTGAGTTATTTTTGCCGGAACCTGATAAAGGATGCGCGAAAAACGGCGTCTTTCTACCATGATTACTTCTCTCTTATTGGTTAATAAGTTAAAGAATGGTGGCTCATAAACTATATAAGGCCGCTGATTTTAGCGGCCTTTGGTTTAAATACAAGCAATATTACTTTGCGATACGCTTATATTTGATACGGTGAGGCTCAGCCGCTTGAGCACCAAGAGTCTTTTTCAACCACTCGCTGTACTCAGTATAGTTGCCTTCGTAGAAGTTAACCTGACCTTCATCACGGTAATCTAGAATATGTGTCGCAATACGGTCCAAGAACCAACGGTCATGCGAGATAACCATTGCACAGCCAGGGAACTCAAGTAGCGCTTCTTCAAGTGCACGTAGTGTTTCAACATCAAGGTCATTGGTTGGTTCATCGAGTAGCAGTACGTTACCGCCTGCTTTTAGCAGTTTCGCTAGGTGAACACGGTTACGTTCACCACCAGAAAGCTGACCGATGATTTTCTGTTGGTCGTTGCCTTTGAAGTTGAAGCGAGAGCAGTATGCACGTGCAGGGATTTCGAAGTTGTTGATCTTAATGATATCAGCGCCTTCAGAGATCTCTTGGAACACTGTCTTGGTGTCGTCCATGCTGTCACGGAACTGATCAACAGACGCAAGCTTAACTGTTTCGCCTAGTTCAACTGAACCTGAATCTGGCTGTTCAGCGCCACTTAGCATCTTGAATAGTGTCGATTTACCCGCACCGTTGGCACCCACGATACCCACGATAGCACCTTTAGGCATGCTGAATGATAGGTCGTCGATAAGAACGCGGTCACCAAATGACTTAGTTAGGTTCTTAACTTCAAGTACCTTATCACCTAAACGCTCACCTGGCGGGATGAACAGTTCGTTGGTTTCGTTACGCTTCTGGTATTGGCCAGTCGTTAGTTCTTCAAAACGAGCCATACGAGCTTTAGATTTCGCTTGACGACCTTTAGGATTCTGACGAACCCACTCAAGCTCTTTCTCGATAGTCTTTTGACGTGCGCTTTCGCCTGATTTTTCTTGTTTCAGACGCTCATCTTTCTGTTCTAGCCAAGATGTGTAGTTACCTTCCCATGGAATACCTTCACCACGGTCAAGTTCTAGAATCCAGCCAGCAGCGTTGTCTAGGAAGTAACGGTCGTGGGTAATAGCCACAACTGTACCGCTGTAATCAACTAGGAAGTGCTCAAGCCATGCAACTGATTCTGCATCCAAGTGGTTGGTTGGTTCATCAAGAAGCAGCATATCTGGCTTTTCAAGAAGTAAACGACAGATAGCAACACGACGGCGCTCACCACCAGATAGGAATTCGATTTTTGCATCCCATTCAGGAAGACGAAGAGCATCAGCAGCACGCTCTAGCGCTGTCTCTAGGTTGTGGCCATCTTTCGCTTGAATCAGTGCTTCAAGCTCGCCTTGTTCTTTAGCAAGAGCATCGAAATCTGCATCTGGTTCTGCGTAAGCTGCGTATACAGCATCGATACGCTTTAGTGCGTCAGCAACATCAGAAACAGCTTCTTCTACGATTTCACGAACTGTTTTTGATTCGTCTAGTACAGGCTCTTGCGGTAGGTAACCGACTTTAAGGCCTTGTTGTGCACGAGCTTCACCATCAATATCAGTATCAATACCAGCCATGATACGTAGTAGGGTAGATTTACCTGAACCATTTAGACCCAAAACACCGATTTTAGCGCCTGGAAAAAAGCTAAGAGAAATGTCTTTAAGAATTTGACGCTTAGGTGGCACAGTCTTGCTCACCCGAGACATGGTATATACGTATTCAGCCATTGCCGATCGATCCTAATTATTGTTCAAAATTATGAGGTATTTTATACCAATATTGGACGATTTGTTACTACTAGACGGGATATTCATTTTTGAGCGCTATAACGAAAACACAAAGTGGGAATAAGTAAGGTTGATGGCGTATATGTGTAGCACCTTTTGTTAAATTATTAATATTTACATTCAAACTCTTTACATTCGCAGCGATATTTGACGTTAATAGGTGACTAAACGCATTTAAACAGGCCCCGAAGGATAGAGCGCATGTTTTCTCAATTTTTTAGACCCAAATTCGTCGCAATTTCATCAGCAGTACTTTCGACGCTATTCGCCACCCACACTGTTAGTGCAAGTACCGTATCTGAACTCGAGAAGCAGCGCACGGCTTACGAAAAAGCACAAGACATCCTAGATGGAAGAGATCTTCTAGCCTACAAGGCAATCCGTCCTCAAATTGAAGATTATTCTCTGACTCCTTATACGGATTACCGAGCTTTTTTATTGGAGCTGCCCAATCAGTCTCCACAGCAAGTAAACCAATTCATTGATAATCATTTTAACTTTCCTTTCTCTCATCGTGTGCGTGCACCTTACTTATCTGAGTTGGAAAAGCAGGAACGTTGGGGAGCTATTCTTGAGTTTCAGTCAAAAGAACCTGTTGGTGAAGAGTACCAATGCATTTATTACCGGGCACATCTAGAGCAAGGTAATGCTGATATTGCTTTCAAAGGTGCTGATAAACTGTGGTTAAGCGGCAGTGGGATTGCAGATCAATGTGATCCATTATTTGAAGCATGGGATAAAGCTGGGCTGAGAACGGATGACGTGATTTTAGATCGTATGCTATTAGCATTTGATAACCGAAACGGAACGTTGATGAGCTATTTAATTAAGCAAATCGACAATGCTCAGACAAAGCAGAAAGCAACGGAGATGAAGGAGCTTTACCGCAACCCTGAGTCTGTTTTGACGTTTGCAAAGAAGAACAAAGCGACTGATTTTTATCGTTCTCAAACTGAATATGCTTTTGAAAAGTTAGCAAGAAAAGATGTATCTCAAGCTCAATCAAAGTATGAAGCGGTTGTTAAAGCTCAAAACTTTAGCTCAGAAAAAGCACAAGAATTAGCTGAGTATTTAGCTTTTCGTTTGATCAATACCGACGATGAGGATCTTGCTCAGTGGCGTGATGAAGTGTTGGAGCGTTCTTCTAGGCAAGTGCTAGTGGAGCGTCGTATTCGTTTAGCTATTCAATATGCTGATTGGGCGGAAGTAACCCGTTGGATTGCTTTGCTCGATGAAGAGCATCAAGCGTCTTTACGTTGGCAGTATTGGCTCGGTAGGGCTGAGGTTGAATCTGGTAACGAAAAGGCAGGCTATAAACGCTTGCAAGCCATAACGGGGGAGAGAAACTTTTATAGCGTTGCAGCGGCTAAAGAAGTGAAACAGTCGATCAAGTATTCGACCTCAACGGTTAGTTTTGATCGTAGCTTAGTTAAACCGTATCTAGTGGACCTCCATAGAATAGATGAGTTGATTACTCTAGATAAAATTGCTGCAGCTAAAAGTGAATGGCGTTGGTTATTAAAGCGTGCCAGCAGAGAAGAACAATCGATGCTGGCTGCTTATGCGGCTGAAAAAAATTGGAACCACTTAACGGTTACCGCCAGTATTACGGCAAAAATGTGGGATAACATTTCTTTACGCTTCCCTGTCGCGCACCAATGGTGGTTTAAATTTTATGCTGAAAAGCATGACATCGACCCAATCACTCTATTGTCACTGGCTAGACAGGAGAGTGCTTTAGATAGTGAAGCTCGCTCACCAGTTGGTGCTAGGGGAATAATGCAGATCATGCCCACTACTGCTAAATACACGGCGAAAAAGTATAAGATTCCTTATCAAGGAAGCGATGAGCTATACGAAGTAGGAAAAAATATTGAGATCGGTAGTCACTACCTTGATGGCTTGTTAACTCAGTATGACAACAATCGTATTTTTGCTTTTGCCGCTTACAACGCTGGGCCAAACCGGGTTAAACGCTGGCGTGAAAGAACCGCAGGAAAACTGGATGCGTACGCATTTATTGAAGCGATCCCATTTAAAGAAACCCGCGGCTATGTGCAAAATATCTTAATGTTTGAAACGTATTACCGAGATTTGATGGGGGTTGACGGGGCTTTTTTACGTCAGTATGAAGCTGAGACCAAGTACTAAAGTCGATAGGTTGGATCATCAAATTACATAGAGCACCCAAATATAAATCGAGATGTTTGGGTGTTCTATTTTTGAAGTAGATACTTGGAAGCAATTTTAAGTATACAATGGCAATAAAAGTGGGACAGTAAGCGTAG
>NZ_JAKJSW010000109.1:0-14493 GCF_050337375.1 Vibrio makurazakiensis
GTTTACGCTTATCTTCACTTAATACTTCACTTACTAAGTTAGACATACGCATACCTTCAACTAAAGTATTATCGTAAGTAAAACGAACTTCAGGTGTTAGGCGGTGACGAATACGCTTGCCTAGCATCATACGTACTGGAACTTCGTGTTCTTTAAGTGCCGCTAAGCAAGACTCAGGTGTTTGCTCACCAATACATAGGAAAGTTACGAAAACTTTTGCGTATGCAAGGTCACGAGACACTTCTACATCTGAGATCGTTACCATACCAATACGTGAGTCACGAACTTCACGTTGTAGGATAAGAGCAAGTTCTTTTTGAAGTTGCTGAGACACACGTTGTGTGCGGCTAAATTCTTTTGACATTTTCTTTTCTCACTTAGAAAGATGGGGGGCTTGGTAATAACCAGCCCCCCATGGTGTATTCAACAACCGATTACCGACTACCTTTATTGGTAATGTTAGTAACCTTAGTCAATATGTCGAGTCGTACGGACTGATTAGTCTAGAGTACGTTTAACTTCAACAATTTCGAATACTTCAATCTGGTCACCAACGCGAACGTCGTTGTAGTTCTTAACGCCGATACCACACTCGTAACCATTTTTWACTTCTTGAACGTCGTCTTTAAAGCGACGAAGTGATTCTAGTTCACCTTCGTAGATAACAACGTTTTCGCGAAGTACGCGGATTGGGTTGTTACGCTTAATTAGACCTTCAGTAACCATACAACCAGCGATAGCGCCTATCTTAGGTGACTTGAACACGTCACGTACTTGAGCAAGACCAATGATTTCTTGACGGAATTCAGGAGCAAGCATACCGCCCATCGCCTGTTTAACTTCGTCAATCAGTTGGTAAATGATCGAGTAGTAACGTAGATCTAGGTTTTCATTTTGTACCGTGTTACGCGCAGTTGCGTCAGCACGTACGTTGAAACCAAGGATGATAGCGTTAGAAGCTGCTGCAAGAGTTGCATCAGTTTCAGTAATACCACCAACACCAGAACCTACGATGTTCACTTTAACTTCGTCAGTAGACAGTTTCAGTAGTGAATCAGCGATTGCTTCAACAGAACCTTGAACGTCAGCTTTTAGTACTACGTTAAGTTCAGCAACTTCACCAGCTTCCATGTTTGCGAACATGTTTTCTAGTTTAGCTTTTTGTTGACGAGCTAGTTTAACATCACGGAATTTACCCTGACGGTAGTTAGCTACTTCACGCGCTTTACGCTCATCACGTACAACTGTCGCTTCATCACCTGAAGCAGGAACGCCAGACAGACCTAGAATTTCTACAGGAATAGAAGGGCCAGCTGTTTCGATGTCTCTGCCGTTTTCATCGCGCATTGCACGAACACGGCCGTACTCTTGACCACAAAGAACGATATCGCCCTTGTTCAGAGTACCAGACTGAACTAGTACTGTTGCAACTGGACCACGACCTTTATCAAGACGAGATTCAACAACAACACCTGATGCCATGCCTTCTTTAACTGCTGTAAGCTCAAGAACTTCAGACTGAAGAAGGATAGCTTCTAGAAGACCTTCAATGTTTGTACCCTGTTTTGCAGAGATGTGAACGAACATGTTCTCACCGCCCCACTCTTCAGGGATAACGTCGTATTGAGCTAGCTCATTCTTAACGTTGTCTGGGTTTGCACCCTCTTTATCGATCTTGTTCACAGCAACAATCAGAGGAACACCTGCCGCTTTCGCGTGCTGGATTGCTTCAATTGTTTGTGGCATTACGCCATCGTCTGCTGCAACTACAAGTACAACGATATCTGTCGCTTGAGCACCACGAGCACGCATAGCTGTAAACGCCGCGTGTCCAGGAGTATCAAGGAACGTGATCATACCGTTGTCAGTATCTACGTGGTAGGCACCGATGTGCTGTGTGATACCGCCAGCTTCGCCAGAAGCAACGTGTGCTTTACGAATGTAATCAAGTGTTGAAGTTTTACCGTGGTCAACGTGACCCATGATAGTAACAACAGGAGCACGACCTTCTGCAACAGCATCGCTGTCACGGTCAGCTAGTACTGCTTCTTCAAGTTCGTTTTCTTTACGTAGGATTACCTTGTGACCCATTTCTTCAGCAACAAGTTGTGCTGTTTCTTGGTCGATCACTTGGTTGATAGTCGCCATAGCGCCCATCTTCATCATTACTTTGATAACTTCAGTTGCTTTAACTGACATTTTGCTTGCCAGTTCAGATACAACGATAGTTTCGCCGATAGCAACGTCAGATTTAGCAACAGTTGCTGATTTATCAAAGCCTTGCTGCATTGAAGTTGGTTTAGCAAGCTTACCTTTACCACCACGACCACGTTGGTTACGACCGCCACGGTTGTTACCAGGTTGGTTAGCAGGAGCCGCTTTCTTTTTACGACGGCGAGGCGCTTTTTCTTCTTTTTGGTCAGCTGCATCTTCAGCTTCACGAGCATAAGTAGAAGTAGTAACGTGGTAATCCGCAGATTTCTCTTGTTCTTTCTTCTTCTTCTCTTCTTCAGACCAGCGTTCTTGGTTTTCTTCAGCTAGTTTACGAGCTTCTTCAACCAGCTTAGCTGCTTCAGCTTCTGCTTTACGAGTTGCTTCTTGTTCCTGACGTACTTTTAGTTCGTCAGCTTCTTTCTTCGCTTGCGCGTTAGTGTCTGCATTTTTTGCGTTCATGTCTTTCTTAGCCTTATCAGCTTGTACGCGTTTAGCTTTTTCTTCAGCATCACGTTTTGCATCCGCTTCTCGTGTTGCTTTCTCTTCAGCTTCGCGTTGTGCTTTCTCTGCAGCTACACGTTGCGCCTGCTCTTCAGCTTCGCGTTGTGCTTTCTCTTCCGCGTCACGATTAGCTACTTCCTCAGCTTCACGTTTCGCTTCATCTTCAATAGTGCTGCGCTTCACGTAAGTACGTTTTTTACGTACCTCTACTTGAACATCCTTACTCTTTCCGCCTCCAGCGGCAACACTTAGTGTGCTGCGGGTCTTGCGTTGAAGAGTTAAGCGAGTCGGTTCGGTTTCACCAGAAGTATCACCGTGTTCTTTTTTCAGATGAGTTAGCAGTGACTGCTTTTCTGCATCTGAAACTTGGTCCGTACCAGCTTTCTTCATGCCTGCATCAGCAAGTTGTTCAATTAAGCGGTCAACTGGCGTACCAATCTCTTCACTCAGTGCTTTAACTGTTAAYTGTGTCATACCGCTCTCTCTCCTTGCTGAATTATTCTTCGTCGCCGAACCAACAGATGTTACGCGCAGCCATAATTAGCTCGCCCGCACGTTCTGCAGTAAGGTCTTCAATGCCTTCTAGTTCATCAACGCCTTGGTCAGCTAGGTCTTCCAGTGTCGCCACGCCTTTAGCTGCCAGTTTGTAAGCCATTTCACGCTCAAGGCCTTCTAGTGCAAGTAGGTCTTCTGCTGGTTCAACACCATCAAAAGTCTCTTCTTTCGCTAGAGCTAGAGTCGTAAGTGCGTCTTTCGCGCGGCTACGTAGTTCTTCAACGATACCTTCGTCTAGGCCATCAACTTCAAGAAGCTCGTTCACAGGAACGTATGCTACTTCTTCAAGCGTAGAGAAACCTTCCTCAACAAGTAGTTGAGCAAAATCTTCTTCAATGTCTAGGTGCTTCATGAAGTTTTCGATAGAAGCTACAGCTTCTTCTTGGTGCTTCTTCTGAAGGTCTTCAACCGTCATTACGTTTAGTTCCCAACCAGTAAGTTGAGACGCTAGACGTACGTTTTGACCGCTACGGCCGATAGCTTGCGCTAGGTTGTCAGCTTCAACAGCGATATCCATTGAGTGAGCATCTYCATCAACGATGATAGAAGCAACATCAGCAGGAGCCATTGCGTTAATTACGAATTGCGCTGGGTTATCATCCCATAGAACGATATCAATACGCTCACCGCCAAGATCGTTAGAAACAGCTTGTACACGTGCACCACGCATACCAACACACGCACCAACAGGGTCAATACGTTTGTCGTTTGTTTTCACAGCGATTTTAGCACGAGAACCTGCATCACGTGCAGCACCTTTCAGCTCGATAAGTTCTTCACCGATCTCTGGTACTTCAACACGGAATAGCTCAGCTAGCATCTCAGGTTTAGAACGAGTGATGAATAACTGGAAGCCACGAGCTTCAGGCTTAACTGCGTATAGAAGGCCACGAACACGGTCACCTGGACGGAAGTTTTCACGAGGAAGTTGGTCATCACGAAGGATTACAGCTTCAGCGTTACTACCTAGGTCAAGGATAATAGTGTCACGGTTTACTTTCTTAACAACACCTGTAACTAGCTCACCTTCATTGTCGATGAACTGTTCAACGATCTGAGCACGCTCAGCTTCACGAACTTTTTGTACGATAACCTGCTTAGCAGTTTGAGTCGTAATACGGTCAAACGTTACAGATTCGATGTCGTCTTCAATAAAGCCGCCAAGTTCGATTTCTGGATCATCGTACTTTGCAGCTTCAATAGAAATTTCTTTTGTTGGGAATTCAACTTCTTCAACAGCTTCCCAACGACGGAAAGTTTCGAAATTACCCGTTTTACGGTCAATTTCTACACGAACTTCAATTTCAAATTCGCTTTTCTTTTTTGTTGCTGTTGCAAGCGCGATTTCAAGCGCTTCAAAAATACGCTCACGAGGAACTGCTTTCTCGTTAGAAACAGCTTCTACTACCGCTAAAATTTCTTTGTTCATTAATCTAGCCTCTTAAGCTCGTCTCACTAGGAGAACTAAAATTTAGGGATCAGGTTAGCTTTTGAAATATTGCTAAGGATGAATTCTTCTTCTTTTCCTTCAACCAATACAGTAATAGTTTCACCATCAACAGATTGGATATCACCTTTCCATTTACGACGGTTAGCTACTGCCATTTTCAAAACGATGCTTACCTCGTGACCAATAAATTGTTGGTAATGCTCTGCTTTGAACAGTGGTCTTTCTAGACCTGGTGAAGACACTTCAAGGTTATAAACCACAGAAATTGGATCCTCAACATCTAACACGGCACCGACTTGATGACTAACTTCAGCACAATCCTCTACAAAAATACCATTCTCATGATCGATGTAGAGACGCAGCGTTGAGTGCTCACCAGCACGAATAAATTCTAATCCAACTAACTCATAACCTGATGCAGCTACAGGAGCTTCAAGCATTTCAGTAAGTTGTCTTTCTAAACCAGTCATTTAACCACTCCAGAAACAAAAAAAGGGCTCAGAGCCCATTTTAAATTCCAAGCAAACATTATCGAGGTGCATTTTACAATGCACAGATAACAAAAAACCCCGAATAAGCCGGGGTTTTTGTTGCTGGACCCTGATGTGTTAAGTGGATATTAATAAATATTTCACTTAACTCGCAGTGAGGTTAACACTGCGCAAACTTGCTACCAACTTTCACACATAAGTGCGTTGAAAATTGGTTGCGGGAGCCGGATTTGAACCGACGACCTTCGGGTTATGAGCCCGACGAGCTACCAAACTGCTCCATCCCGCGTCCGACTTGTGAGCATTATACGCTCAACAAGATGTATTACAAGTTTGTAAACATGGTGCCGAGAGAGGGACTCGAACCCTCACACCCTAAGGCACTAGCACCTCATGCTAGCGTGTCTACCAATTTCACCATCTCGGCATCAAATCTTTACAGATTATTGTGGAATTTCGTCGCCTTGCGTCGGAACTTCACTCACTGCATCTTCAGCTTGTTGGATAACTTGACCTTGAGTTGGGTCAATCCATTGTGACTCAGTTTTATGTGTAGACATATTACCAAGCACTAAGCTAAGGATAAAAAATGTTGTTGCAAAAATTGCAGTCATTCGGGTTAGGAAATTTCCTGAGCCACCAGCACCAAACACAGTGTTTGAAGCGCCAGCACCGAAAGAGGCTCCCATATCTGCGCCTTTACCTTGTTGAATCAACACTAGGCCAATTACACCAAGCGCTGCCAACAGGTAAATCACAAGTAGAACTGTAAACATTTTTCCACCTATGTTCCTAATTGTTGAGCCAGCGCCGTTTCAAAACAACTTATAAGCTAAGTTTTCAAAACAAGGCTAGCGACCTCCTAACTGAAGGCCGAGCAATACTAGCGAAACCCTAACGGGCTGACAAGCGATAATTGTCAAAAACACGTACAGCAAGACTCAACTGAACAAAAAAAGCGCACTTAATAAAAAGGCGCTCTTAAACTATTGATGAAGCCAGGCTTTAAACTAGCTCCATCGAAAATAATAAACTCAGTGTTAGCAGTTTGCTTTTACTGCATCAGCAATCTTAAGTGCAGAGCTTTGAACAAGTTCTGCATCTTCACCTTCTACCATTACACGTAGTAAAGGCTCTGTTCCTGACTTACGTAGCAACACTCGACCTTTTTCACCAAGCTCCGCTTCGACTTCAACAACTACAGTTTTTACAGCTTCTGCTTCTAATGGGTTTGAATCGCCACTAAAACGTACATTTTCGAGAACTTGAGGATATAACGTCATGCCCTGAGACAATTCATTAAGCGTCATTTCACTATCCACTACAGAAGCCAAAACTTGAAGTGCCGCAACAATTGCATCACCAGTTGTCACTTTATCTAGCAAAATAACGTGGCCTGAATTTTCAGCACCAATTTTCCAACCTTTCGCTAGTAACTGTTCCATAACGTATCGGTCACCAACCGCAGCACGTACAAATGGAATACCTAATTGCTTAAGGCCATTTTCCATACCAAGGTTTGTCATTAATGTACCAACAACACCACCTTTTAGCTCACCACGTCGTAAAGCATCGCGAGCGATAATGTAAGCTATTTGGTCGCCATCAACTTTATTACCAAGTTCATCAACCATGATGATACGGTCACCATCACCATCAAAGCCAAGACCTAGCGCCGCTTTTTCTTCGAGCACTTTTGCTTGTAAAGCTCTTACGTCTGTTGCGCCGACTTCGTGATTAATGTTAGTCCCGTTAGGTTCAACACCAATAGCAACAACTTCTGCACCTAGCTCTTTAAATACTGAAGGAGCAATGTGATAAGTCGCGCCATGAGCACAATCAACCACAATTTTCATGCCCGCCAACGTCATTTTGTGTGGGAATGTACTTTTACAAAACTCAATATAACGGCCTGCTGCATCATTTAAGCGAACAGCTTTGCCTAGAGCTGAAGATTCCACGCACTCGATATCTTTGTCTAGTTCAGCTTCAATCGCCAATTCAATTTCATCTGACAATTTAGTGCCTTCAGAAGAGAAGAACTTAATACCGTTATCGTAGTATGGGTTGTGCGATGCTGAGATAACAATACCCGCCTCTGCACGGAATGTTTGCGTTAAGTAAGCAACTGCAGGTGTCGGCATTGGCCCAGTGAACGTAGCCTGAAGACCGGCAGCAGCAAGTCCTGCCTCTAGAGCAGACTCCAACATGTAACCTGAAATACGAGTATCTTTACCAATGATAACTTTCTTCGTACCTTGTTTTGCTAATACACGACCAGCAGCCCAACCAAGCTTGAGTACAAAATCGGGTGTAATTGGGTACTGCCCTACTTTGCCACGTACACCGTCGGTACCGAAATAACGTCTTTTATCTGACATGATGTTCCTTAGTTTTTATTCTTTTAAAATTTAATTTACTGATTATCGTTCATCATTTTAATAATGGTCATAGCCTCTAATGTATCTTCTACATCGTGCACACGAATAATCTGAGCGCCTTTCATTGCAGCAATTGTAGCGCAAGTTACACTCGCAACCATACACTCAGAAGGTCTCTTATCTAACAATTTAAACAACATAGACTTTCGAGACATGCCAGCTAATATGGGCATACCTAATGAATGAAACTTTTCTAGGTGWGCAAGTAAGTGATAATTATGCTCTATGGTTTTACCGAAACCAAAACCAGGATCCAATATTAACTGTTGTTTAGGGACACCCACAGCTTCGCAAGCAGCAACACGCTCAGATAAAAATTCAGAGACGTCCGCTAATACATCTTGATAGCTAGGGTTAGCCTGCATAGTTCTTGGCTGCCCTTTCATATGCATAAGACATACTGGCACTTTTGCGGCGGCCGCGACCTCTAACGCTCCAGGCTCCTGCAACGCACGAACATCATTAATTAGATCAGCCCCAGCCTCAACAGCTTGACGCATAACTTCAGCTTTACTGGTATCGATAGATATCCAAACATCATATTTAGCTCGAATTGCTTTAATAGCAGGAATAACTCTCGCCAACTCCTCTTCTAATGAGACTTCCGGAGCGCCCGGTCTTGTCGACTCACCACCGATATCGATAATACTCACGCCCGCATCTATCATACGTTTGGCTTGTGCTAAGGCATGGTCAAGGGAGTGATACCTTCCACCATCAGAAAATGAATCTGGTGTTACGTTCAAAATACCCATGATATGTGGGCGGTCTAATTTGAGTTTTTTGTTCTTTGCGTTAAGTATCATGGAATCCATTTCTCAAAAAGTGACTTCTCTATAAACAGAAAAACCCCGAGCAATGAGCCCAGGGTTTTATTTTATAGCTTAAAGATTAAGAATCTTTATTCGCTGCATCGTCAGAATCTGTTTTAGGTTCATCTGATTTCGCTTCTTCAGCTTTTACTTCTTGAGTTTCAGGTTTAGCATCTTCCTTCTCAGGTTCAGCTTTTGCCTGATCACCCCAGCCAGCTGGCTCACGAATGTCTTCTTTACGTTCCATCAAGTCGTCAATCTGACCAGCATCAATCGTCTCAAACTTCATAAGCGCATCTTTCATCGAGTGCATGATATCCATGTTCTCTTCAAGAATTTGCTTAGCACGAGCATAGTTACGGTCGATAAGAATACGAATTTCTTCGTCGATAAGCCTAGTCGTATCATCAGATACATGTTTTGCTTGGCTCATACCGCGACCTAGGAAAACCTCGCCTTCTTCTTCAGCATAGAGAAGAGGACCCAATTTTTCAGAGAAGCCCCATTGAGTAACCATCTTACGAGCAATATCAGTTGCACGTTCAATATCATTTGATGCGCCAGTAGATACTTTTTCTTTACCGTAGATTAATTCTTCAGCAAGACGACCACCGTACAAACTAGAAATCATAGACTCTAGGTGCTGGCGAGACATGCTTACACGGTCTTGCTCAGGCAAGTACATGGTTACACCAAGTGCACGACCACGAGGGATAATAGATACTTTATATACTGGATCATGTTCAGGAACCAAACGACCAACAATAGCGTGACCCGCTTCGTGGTATGCAGTGGACTCTTTAACTTCTTCAGACATCACCATTGAACGGCGCTCTGCGCCCATCATGATTTTATCTTTCGCAAGTTCGAACTCAACCATAGATACGTTGCGTTTGTTACCACGTGCAGCAAAAAGTGCGGCTTCGTTAACAAGGTTCGCTAGATCAGCACCAGAGAAACCTGGTGTACCACGTGCAATAAGAGAAGGCTCTACATCACCCGCTAGCGGTACTTTACGCATATGCACTTTAAGGATCTGCTCACGACCACGTACATCTGGTAGACCAACGACAACTTGGCGGTCAAAACGACCAGGACGAAGCAACGCTGGGTCAAGTACGTCTGGGCGGTTAGTCGCAGCAATAACGATAATACCTTCGTTACCTTCGAAACCATCCATTTCAACAAGCATTTGGTTTAGCGTTTGTTCACGTTCATCGTGACCACCACCAACACCTGCGCCACGTTGACGACCTACCGCATCAATTTCATCGATAAAGATGATACAAGGCGCCGCTTTCTTCGCTTGTTCGAACATGTCACGCACACGAGATGCACCAACACCAACAAACATTTCAACGAAGTCAGAACCTGAAATAGTAAAGAACGGTACTTTAGCTTCACCAGCAATAGCTTTAGCAAGTAGCGTTTTACCAGTACCAGGAGGACCAACCAACAGAATACCTGTTGGGATTTTTCCGCCTAGCTTTTGGAAACGACTTGGATCGCGTAAGTAGTCAACAAGCTCTTTAACGTCTTCTTTTGCTTCATCACAACCTGCAACGTCAGCAAAAAGAGTTTTGATTTGTTCTTCGCTCATCATACGAGCTTTGCTCTTACCGAAAGACATAGCGCCTTTACCGCCGCCGCCTTGCATTTGACGCATGAAGAAAATCCATACACCAATCAGTAAGATCATAGGGAACCAAGAGATAAAGATAGTGCCTAGTAGGCTCTGCTCTTCTGGTGGTGTACCTTGAACTCGAACATTCTGGTTAATTAAATCATCAAGAAGCTTTTGATCATAAACAGGCATGTAAGTTACATACTTAGCACCACCACCACGACGGGTAAATGTGATTTCACTGTTATTGAACTGCGCGTCTTGAATCTGGCCTTGGCCAACTTCCTGTACAAACGTGGTGTAATCTACTGCTCTGCCGTTACTTTCACCAGGTCCGAAGCTCTGGAATACCGACATCAACACTACAGCGATAACAAGCCACAGAATTAAATTTTTTGCCATGTCACTCAAGGTGTCAGCCTCTCGATAACTAATTGTAATTAAAGGTAGGGTACTACAGTTTGTAACCTGTAGCTATAATGTTAACTTTTCTAAACTAACTGAATCGTTAACCTTTGTAACCAGTGGCTACGATGAACACTTCACGGGAACGAGCTCGAGAAGAATCTGGTTTACGAACCTTAACGGTTCTGAACATTTCACGTACATCTTTTACGTATTGATCAAACCCTTCGCCCTGGAAGACTTTAACAACAAAGCTACCATTTGTGGCTAGAACTTGTCGACACATATCCAATGCTAATTCTACTAAATACATAGCTCTAGGTTGATCTACGGAACTATTACCAGCGATGTTAGGCGCCATGTCCGACATTACGACATCAACCATGTTTGGCTGAATTCGATCCAAGAGTGCTTCTAGTACGGCGTCTTCACGAAAGTCACCTTGCAGAAAGCTTACACCAGAAATAGGGTCCATAGGCAACAAGTCACAGGCAATTATTTGCCCGTTGTCACCAACAACTTTAGCAGCATACTGAGACCAACCGCCAGGCGCCGCGCCTAAATCAACCACCGTCATCCCATTAGAAAACAGTTTATCTTTAGTGTGAATCTCTTCCATCTTGAAATAAGCACGAGAGCGGTAGCCCTTCTTTCTAGCTTCATTTGCGTACTTATCGTCGAAGTGTTCCTTCAACCAACGACCAGAACTGGCCGAGTGTTTCTGTTTACTCATTAGATACCTAAATCGTGGGTAAAAACTGAATTGCTCAATACTATGACTAATAAATTATAGTCTTCAGCATTAGATGGCGTTAAAATAGCTTTTTTCAACCCTAATACTAAAGAAAATTGGCCGCGTAATGAACCTAAGCACCAAACAAAAGCAGCATCTTAAGGGCCTAGCTCACAGTTTAAAACCTGTAGTGCTAATGGGCGCAAATGGACTAACTGAAGCTGTTCTAGCGGAAATCGAAATCGCTTTAGACCACCACGAACTGATCAAAATTAAAATTGCATCAGAAGACCGTGAAACTAAGCAATTGATTATCGATGCAATTGTACGTGAATCTAAAGCTGAAAAAGTACAGACTATCGGTAAAGTTCTTGTACTGTTCCGCCAGTCAGAAGCACGTAAAATCGAGATCCCACGTAAATAATCAGTTTATGATTATGCAGTGAGAAAAAAGGTCGCATAATGCGACCTTTTTTAATAATTGAATAAGCTGAAGAGCCAAATTAGATATATTCTACTTTATCGATTTCGAGATCTTTCTCGCCACCCGGTGTAGAAATAATCACTTCATCGCCTTCCATTTTACCAATAAGGCCACGAGCGATAGGTGATTTGACAGAAATACGACCTGTTTTAATATCCGCTTCATCTTCTGAAACGATTTGGTACTTCACTTCTTCATCAGTGTTTACATCAATAAGAGTGACGGTTGTGCCAAAAATGATTTTGCCCGTATTTTCCATCTGAGTTACATCAATAATTTGTGCCAAAGATAGTTTGTATTCAATGTCACGAATTTGAGCTTCACAGATACCTTGCTCTTCACGAGCAGCGTGGTATTCCGCATTTTCTTTTAAATCACCAAGTTCGCGAGCTTCGCCAATTGCAGCTGAAATAATTGGGCGCAGTTTAAGTAAACGATCTAATTCATCACGCAGTTGCTGAGCACCACGTACAGTCATTGGAACCTTTTCCATTTTTTACCTCTATGCCAAAGTACTTTTTGGACAAAATAACACCACTCAGCACTGGGGCTAAGTAGTAGATTAAAAATTAGTTTCGCTTAGTGTAAACAAACTTTATTGGTAAATCATCTTAATTCACAACGCATCACAAAAAGTGATTGATTAGCAAATATAAATACGGATCACAAATACACAAAACACTTAAATTAAGCATATTGATTGTATTTACCATATAAAAAAAGATAAAAACACACCTTTTCACACCCTTAAAAAACACCACTAAAACCACTTAATATCAAACAGTTAATGATAAATAAAACACTGTTCATAATTTAAATTGATATATTTTTACTAACCTATCAGGGAACTTTAGGAGTAAAACGTAACCCATGGATTACATTGCAAGTTTCTAGAAATGTTCTAGACCTTGATAATGAAGCTTGATTCATACAAGCACAATAAAGGGTACTGAYACCCTCAGATAATAAATACTATTTATGGACAGTAATTAGGATATATAACATGAACAAAACTATGATCGCTCTAGCTGTTTCTGCTGCTGCTCTAGCAACTGGCGCAAACGCTGCTGAACTATACAACCAAGACGGCAACTCTATTGAAATGGGTGGCCGTGCTGAAGCTCGCCTTTCTATGCAAGACGGTAAGGCTGAAGACAAAACTCGCGTTCGTCTAAACTTCTTAGGTAAAGCACAAATTACAGACGGCCTTTACGGTGTAGGTTTCTACGAAGCTGAATACGAAGCCAATGATAATACTGGCACTAGCGACTCAATTGACCACCGTTACACATACGCAGGTCTTGGCGGCACATTCGGTGAAGTTACTTACGGTAAAAACGATGGCGCACTAGGCGTAATCACAGACTTTACAGATATCATGGCATACCATGGTAACTCTGCTGCTTACAAAATTGCAGTAGCTGACCGTACAGACAACATGCTTYCTTACAAAGGTCAATTCCAAGACTTAGGTGTTAAAGCTAGCTACCGTTTTGCAGACCGTACAACTGACCCAGTTACCGGTGAGTACAGCGATAATGAAACTGACGGTTACTCACTATCTGGTATCTACGCGATTGGCGAAACAGGTATTAAATTGGGTGGTGGTTACGCAGATCAAAATACTGGTGTCAATGCTTCTTCAGACCAATTTATGCTTGCAGGTTCTTACACGCTTAACGACCTATACTTCGCTGGTACATTCGTAAACGGTACAGACAAAGATAACTCAGTTAAAACTGATAAGTCTGGTTACGAGTTAGCTGCTGCTTATACTATGGGCCAGACTGTATTTAGCTCTACATACAACTACCTAGAAGAAGATACAGCAGGCACTAAATCAGACGCTGTAGACAACATTGCTATCGATGCGACGTACTACTTCAAACCTAACTTCCGTGGTTACGCATCTTACAACTTCAACTTATTAAGCTCTGGTGACGCTGGCGTGACTAAAGCTCAAGCTGAAGACGAGCTAGCACTAGGTCTACGTTACGACTTCTAATTCCGACTATCTAATTATTAGATAATTGAGAACCCTAAACGCCTGCTTTATAGCAGGCGTTTTTTATATCTGTATACTGGGTAAATATCCCATGACTCCGTTGCTCAATATGCGCCTGTTAACTGTTTGTACTCTTATATGCATTTCTTTTAGCTCCCTTGCTTATTCACCTTTGTCTTACCTCCCACAGGGAAGTCGTTCAAGCATTGTGGTGGAGTCACTCGATTCTGCAACAGAAAAAGTAAAGCTAAATACGACGCAGCTATATCCGCCAGCAAGTACCTTAAAACTGGTGACAGCTTTGGCTGCAAAACTTGAATTGGGCAATGATTTCCACTTTACGACATCGTTATATAAGCAGGGTAATGATGTAGCTATAGAGTTCAATGGTGACCCAACATTAGTCCGAGACCATCTCAAACAATTACTCCAACAATATAGCCAGCGGTTTCCAAGCGGTATTGAAGGTAACCTCTATTTAGATAACAGCGCCTTTACGGGCTATCAACGAGCTGTAGGCTGGCCATGGGATATTCTCGGGGTTTGTTATAGCGCACCGGCAACAGCGATAACACTAGATAAAAATTGCGCCCAAGCGTCAATTTACACGCAAGATAATGGTCATACTCGAGTCTACATTCCCGCACATTATCCAATAGACGTATCAACCCAAGCTGAAACCGTATCAAAATCAGGCCAAAAAGCTACTCAGTGTGATTTAGAGCTAATCACCTCGCCTAATAATCAATACCAACTATCAGGTTGCTTAGTTGAGCGG
>NZ_JAKJSW010000110.1:0-14456 GCF_050337375.1 Vibrio makurazakiensis
CAATATGACTAATTTTCGATGGTCATAGCTGCCCACAGACGTATAAACACCCCCATCACCTGAAAGTTTAAGAACTTCATTCAGCATGTCTAAACCAAACTTTTGTTCTACCAACTCTAGAAATTCAGTAAATATGATTCCTTTCATTCGCCGCACTCCTTTCTGCATTGCTGTCTAAGAATGAGCCAAGTTTTCTATATTTTCAAATACTTGGTGGCTGTTTTTTAAATCTCATCTACAATTAAATTATCTTCTTAATTGAAATGTTAATAACGCCACATCCTCAAATAAGACTAAATCGAATAGTGAAAATATGAATAAACAAGACTTTCTACAAAGCTTCCAACTAAAAAATACAATTGCTTATCATCCTGAGTCTATGCAAAGAGTGGCCCACCTTGACTCTGAAAGGTTAAGAAAAGCAGCCGTGTTGATAGGGTTAGTCGAGAGGAGAAACGGGTTACAAATTATTTTTACTAAACGTGCAGAACATCTTCGTCACCACCCTGGGCAAATTAGCTTCCCTGGCGGAAAGTTTGAACCTACAGATCAATCACTACAGGTCACAGCACTAAGAGAACTTGAAGAAGAAGTGGGTATCAACCGAACTCAAGTGAACATTGTTGGTCAGCTACCTGAAATTCATACGGTCAGTCACTTTTCAGTGACTCCTGTAATAGCGCTTATAGATGCGAACTACCGAGCAAGCATTGACAAAAATGAAGTAGATTGTCTTTTCGAAGCACCAGCTTCTCACGTTTTAAATCAGGATCGACTATTTAGTGAAATGTTTCGTTTCAAACAATTTAAGCACCGAGTGTTCGCAATTCCGTTCAATGAACATTTAATTTGGGGAATGACAGCGCAAATCATTCACTCTCTTCAGCAACAACTCATGAAACCCGCCACATAAAAAGCACACCATTCCAACTTAAAATTAACAACCAACCACATCCTCATAAAACAGATAAATTAATCCAAAATCGCGCAATCGTTTCCCTGTTATGGGACAAGTCTTTTTTATGCCCAACATTAGAAATACTAATCTCAAACATTAATAGAAATCACATGTAGCACGCCATTTTCGTGATCAAAAATTCATTTTTGGAATATCATATACGCCGCCGTTTAATTACATGATTTAGATCTATTTCTGCCAGACGAAAATTCTGCAAAATACACCTCGACTTATTTCCTGTTCCCAAAAAATGAGTAATTTAACATGAACACAACAACTTCTTCGGCTAAGGCCGAGCTATCAGCATCTAAGTGGAATTATAAAGATTTCACTTGGTGTCTTTCACTATTCGGTACAGCAGTTGGTGCTGGTGTACTATTCCTTCCAATCAAAGCAGGCGCTGGTGGTTTTTGGCCATTAGTTATCCTTGCCCTAATTGCAGCACCAATGACTTGGTTCGCTCACAAGTCTCTAGCTCGTTTCGTACTATCTGCTAAGAACCCAGAAGCAGACATCACTGACACTGTTGAAGAACACTTTGGTAAGACTGGCGCAAACCTTATTACTTTCGCTTACTTCTTCGCTATCTACCCAATCGTTCTTATCTACGGTGTCGGCATCACAAACACAGTTGACTCTTTCCTAGTTAACCAAATGGGTATGGAATCTATCCCTCGCCCATTACTTTCTGGTGCGCTTATCCTTGCGATGACAGCTGGTGTGGTTTTCGGTAAAGAGCTAATGCTTAAAGCAACATCTGCGATGGTATACCCACTAGTATTCATCCTACTTGCTCTTTCGTTCTACCTAGTACCTGACTGGAACACATCTATGATGGAAGTGTCTCCAGAGTGGTCTGCAATGCCTTCTATCGTTTGGCTAGCAATCCCAATCATTGTGTTCTCTTTCAACCACAGCCCAATCATTTCACAGTTCTCTAAAGAACAACGTCGTGTATACGGTGACGATGCAGTTAAGAAAACTGACAAAATCACTGGCGGCGCGGCAATGATGCTGATGGGTTTTGTAATGTTCTTCGTATTCTCTGTTGTACTTTCTCTGTCTCCAGAGCAACTGGCAACAGCACAAGAGCAAAACATCTCTGTTCTTTCTTACCTAGCTAACGTTCATGAGTCTCCACTGATTTCTTACATGGGTCCTCTTGTAGCATTCGCAGCGATCACTTCTAGCTACTTCGGTCACTTCCTAGGTGCTCACGAAGGTCTAGTTGGTCTAATCAAGTCTCGTTCTGGTTCTTCAATCAGCAAGATTGAGAAGATGTCTCTAGCGTTCATCGTTATTACAACTTGGATTGTTGCAGTAGTTAACCCAAGCATCCTAGGTATGATTGAAACAATGGGTGCACCAATGATTGCGGCTATCCTGTTCATCATGCCTGTATTCGCTATGCACAAAGTTCCTGCAATGGCTAAGTACAAAACTTCAGCACCTGTACAAATCTTTACAGCTATCTGTGGTCTTGCGGCAATTAGTTCTGTAATCTACGGCGCTCTTTAATCTCACGCACTTTTTATAAGATGAGCTTCATCTTATATTCCGAGATTAGACACAAAATATAATGATAATAAATGAGCCTCCCTACTCCCCTTGGGAGGCTCTCTTTTTGAGGTAATCGCTATGATTAGTGTATTTGATATCTATAAAATCGGTGTTGGTCCATCGAGCTCACACACAGTTGGACCAATGAAAGCGGGTAAAGAATTTATTGATGACCTACGTTCAATGGGAAAATTGCGCGACATCACTAAAATCACCGTGGACGTATATGGATCACTATCACTGACAGGGAAAGGTCACCACACAGATATCGCTATCATCATGGGTCTTGCTGGCAATACTCCTGAACGTGTAGATATCGACTCTATTGCTGGCTTCATTGCTCGCGTAGAGGAAACTGAGCGCCTTCCTGTTGGCATGCACTGTCATACAGTTTCGTTCCCAAGAGATGGAGGTATGAACTTCCATAAGACTAACCTTTCATTACATGAAAATGGTATGAGTATTCATGCTTGGGTTAACGACGAAGTAGCATACTCAAAAACGTATTACTCAATTGGTGGCGGTTTCATCGTTGACGAAGAGAACTTCGGCAAAGAAGAAGAAAACCCAATTAAAGCACCTTACGAATTTACATCAGCTGAAGAGCTGGTAAACCAGTGTAAAGACAGCGGCCTGTCTGTTAGTACATTGGTAATGAAGAACCAAGCAGCATTCCATTCAGACGAAGAGTCTCGCACTTACTTCGCTAACATCTGGAAAACGATGCGCGAGTGTATGGATCGCGGTATGAATACTGAAGGTATTTTGCCTGGTCCACTGCGTGTACCTCGTCGTGCAGCGGCACTTCGCCAACAGCTAATCACATCAGAAAAAACAACGAACGATCCAATGACGGTTGTTGACTGGGTGAACATGTTTGCTTTCGCAGTAAACGAAGAAAACGCTGCCGGTGGACGTGTAGTAACAGCACCAACAAACGGCGCATGTGGCATCATCCCTGCTGTATTGGCTTACTACGACAAGTTCATTCAAACAGTGACAGAGAAAGATTACATCCGTTACTTCGCAGCTTCTGGCGCGATCGGTGGTCTTTACAAGCGTAACGCTTCTATCTCTGGTGCTGAAGTAGGCTGTCAGGGTGAAGTTGGCGTAGCATGTTCTATGGCTGCTGCTGGTCTTGCTGAGCTTATGGGCGGTAGCCCTGAGCAAGTAWGTATGGCTGCGGAAATCGCAATGGAGCACAACCTAGGTCTAACGTGTGACCCAGTTGCTGGCCAAGTACAGGTACCATGTATCGAGCGTAACGGTATTGCTGCAGTGAAAGCAATCAACTCAACTCGCATGGCACTGCGTCGTTCTTCTGCTCCTACTGTTTCTCTAGATAAAGTTATCGAGACTATGCTAGAAACGGGTAAAGACATGAACGCTAAATACCGTGAGACTTCTCAAGGTGGCCTGGCGATTAAAGTCGTTTGCTAACAGCTAGATAAGCAAATTAAGCTTTCTGCTAATTTAAACCCATGATAGTGCGTTCACTGTCGTGGGTTTTTTATTACCCCCAAGCTCAGTCCATAGTCCTTAGCCATCACGTTATTACCTCATAAGTCACCAAGTACTATCGATCTTAATTGCTGAGTGGTGTTGCCCACATAACCAAAGTATGATCAAAAAAGGGACGCTAGTGCGCCCCATTTTTAATGATTGAATATCGATATTTGTATCGTTTAGATCACTTGCGATATAAGTAAAAAGCAACCAAAAATCAACGAGAAGAACAGCATAATATCACCGCCTTCAGCTTGGTAACGCCCTGCACCCATTTTCAAAAACCTTAGCTTATATACCATGACGAGAGGTACAAACACCGCTAGGAAAACCAGAATGATACCGGCATAGCTCAACACTGATAAAAACTGGTCTGCAGCCAATAGCGCGCCAGCAAGTGGCAACACAAAGCTAATCACATAAGTCACTGCACGATTCTGATTAAACGTATCTTTATTTTGGTTAAATAACGCCATCGCCACACCAAAGAATGATGTGAGTAATGCTAGGCCAGTAAATAGAGTCAGAATACTTGCAACCCAAGATGCTCGCAGCTCAAACACAGCCATTAGGTCAGAGACACTGGTGAAATGACGGATCTGCTCTGGCTGAATATTTCCAACGACCGCAAACAACCACATCAAGTAGCAAACCAAAGGGATCAATGAACCGATCACCACCATGTTTCTTAATTGCTTGTCTGTCGCTTCATGGTTATAGGCTACTAACGATGGGATAACTACCWTGAAGCCGAAGCTAGTAAATAGAACCGCACTGGTTTTAATCAGCTCAACATGATCATTATTCGTTACTTGCTGTAAGTTTTCTGATGACATCTCTGGTGCCAAAAACACCAACGTCATCGTTAATGCCGACAACATAATAAAGAATAAGACTCTATTGAGCTTCTCTACTGCACCTGTCCCAGCCGCGACAATGATACCTGCAATCAGGGTAAATAATATTTGGCTGGTTTGCGGAGAGAGTTCTATCCCAGCTTTTGCTGCCAACTGAGTAACTAAATCACCCGCCCCTAAGATATAAGCCATCAATAAACAGATTAATAAGGCGTACAGCAAAGCATTAGTAAGAAGCTGACCGCCCTTACCTAGCACTTTACGAGAAATTGAGTTAAGTCCTAGACCGCCGTCTGACTTAATCGTTGCCTCTAATAGTAATAAGGCAGCGTATGTAGTACCAATGCAGATCAGTACCATTAATAAGGTTCCATATAGCAGACCAAACTGCGCTAGAACCATTGGAATTGCGAGCATTCCAGCACCTAATGCGGTACCAGAAATAATTAGGGAGCTCCCCATTAACTTAGTATTCATTTTAACAACTTATTTTTATGGATTCGAAATATGAGTGTTCACCGATAAGGCGAGATCATTGAGTTCAATATGAAAAACTAAAGTAGGGGCAATAACTGACTTTGTGTTTGTCGTTATATGAGGTTGAGCGTGTAGGTAAAGAAGAAGCTCGAAAGAAAGCTGAAAAGCGAAGGGATGAGGTTTTAATAAGGGTTATTACGTCAGACGCCACTTCAATAGATGAAGCGAAGCAAGATGAAGTTTGGCTAGCCAAAACTGTATGGGGCGAACCTTCCGTAGGTTCGATGATTGGTGATGTAATCTTAAAAGTCATGTATGTGTCCAGTTAGTCACATTCCATTTTGTTCAAATAGCAAATCCGTTAGCTAATACGCCCCTCTATGAGGCAAATTTATCTTAACGAATGATGGCTTGATTGCAACGAAAACACCCAACAAAAATCATCAATTTTATGAATTATGACTTCCTAGCTTAAAATACATCTCTATACGCTGTGCATTGATTGACCAAAGCAATCAGTGACGAATTATAAATTTGCTTCCTTCATACTCCAATAACAAACGACAGCTGTAATAACTAACTTCAAGATACAAAAAAGCGCCCATATACGGACGCTTTAATTAGAAAGTTGTGAAGCAAATTACTCGCCGCGGTAAATGCAGCCCGCAGTACAGGTTTCTTTAATCTCAACTTTACTAAGCAGTGGTAAATCTGGCTTTAGCTCATTCCAAATCCACTTTGCTAAAACTTCACTTGTTGGGTTTTCTAGGCCCTCAATGTCATTTAGATAATAGTGGTCTAAACGATCATAAATTGGCTTAAAGATAGCCTTAATTTCAGAAAAGTCGATAACCCAACCAGTATGAGGAYCAACTTCACCTTCTACATAAAGACGCACAAGAAAAGAGTGACCATGCAAGCGACCACATTTATGACCTTCAGGGACATGTGGAAGATGGTGGGCTGCTTCAAACATGAATTCTTTGTAGAGTTCGGATCTCATTGCGTTTCTCAGGCTAAAAAAATGACACGCAATATTACGTAAATCCGTTCGCTACTACAAGGTTTATAAACTAACTCAATCAAACTGAACACCATAGAATAAAGGGAATGCAAAGGAAGTAGCCCATAAACTAAGAAATACGATTTTTACCTACAATCTTCCTACATCACATTTACATAACCTTACGACGGGCATGGTCACATTTACATCAATAACACTTTGGTAGTACATAAATATGGCGCTACAGTAACTCGTCTATTCTAAAAAATAATAATTCAGTATGCGCTCAACAATAACGTTCAAATTACTGGTGGCTTTGGTCACTGTTTTTACTTTCGTACTCGCTATATCTACCTACTATCAGCACTACCAACAAAAGCAGTTAGTTAATTCAATTCTCAGTGAACAGCTTCACGATAAGGCTAGCAACTATTTTGACAGCCTTAACATGATGATGCTCACGGGGACTATGGCTCAAAAAGAAACCTTACGTCAGAAAGCTCTTGCTCAAGATGGAATCGAGCAAGTACGGGTTCTTAGAGCAAACGCTGTCAGTAAACTCTATGGCGAAGGGCAAGATAATCAAAAGCCCGTCGATGGTATAGATAAGCGAGCGCTTGCCGGTGAAACTGTTATTGAACCTATCGAAGCCGACTGGGGTAAAGGGCTTGTCGTCGCACTGCCAATGAAATCTAGTGAGAACTACCGTGGCACCAACTGTGTTGCTTGCCACATGGCACCTGAAGGTGAAGTGCTGGGTGCAATCCGCCTTGAATATAACTTGAACCATGTAAACGACATGATCAATAAACAGGCGTTTATCGCTATCGCGATTATGGCACTTATCTCTTTCATTGGCTTTTCGATGACTATGGGACTAATCAGAAAAATTGTGGTTCGCCCTTTACAGCGCACATCGAAATTCATGTTATCCGTGAGTCAGAACAAAAACCTGTCTGAGCGACTTCCTACAAGGAATAACGATGAGGTAGGGCTGCTTTCAAACAGTATTAACTCATTCATGGATACTGTTTCCCATAGCCTAAGTAAGGTGCAAGACACCTCTCATAAACTTAACGCATCCGCAAACCAGCTGACCAGTGTTGCCCAGATAACCGAAAAAGCAGCCAGTGATCAGCAAAAAGAAACCGCAGAAGTACAAAACAATGTGGAAGGAATACAGGCTCAACAAGTCAATGTAGAACAAGCCACCTTAACGGCGTCTGATCTTATCAACCATACAGCAGATGTAGCATGTAAAAGTGCCAATCAAGCGCATAATGCCAGCGGTGAGATAAAGAACTTAGTGACGAGCATTGAAGAGGTAAAACACAAAATACTTACTCTCAATGAACAAACTGGCGAAGTATCATCGATATTGAGCGTGATTCGTGGCATTGCAGAACAAACAAACTTGCTAGCACTAAATGCCGCGATTGAAGCCGCGCGCGCTGGCGAACAAGGGCGTGGCTTTGCAGTCGTTGCTGATGAAGTCCGCCACCTCGCATCACGCACTGCTGAAGCGACGGGCAGTATTGATTCAATTATCCACCAATTTCAACAAGGCAGTGAAGAGTCGTTGGCTTCTGCCGATCGCGTTTGTGCACAAGCGCACCAAAGCTCCACGGATATTGATGCGCTGTCGACAGAAATGAATAGTGTTGTGCAAGAGATGAAGCAAGTACTGGCTCACGCACAAAACATCCAACACCAGACGCAGTCCACCACACTGGCGACTAAGGACGTGCAGAAGAAAGTGGAGACCATTACCTCCCATGCCGATAATACCTCACAATCCGCAGGTGAAACTCGTGGGATCAGTAATGATTTAGAAGAGCTATCCAATCACCTAGAATCGCTCATCAACCAGTTCACGTTAACGAGCACAAAGAGCAATAAGAGACCCGTAAACAATCAGTAGCAAACCGCACTTATACTGACTCGAATTACAAACAAAAAAAGCGCTCAACCATGAGCGCTTTTTGATTATGAACCAATAACTTAAATCTAGCATCACTACTAATTAATGCGTAATAGAAACCGCAGTTAAGTCTTTATGCTTATGGTACATAGCATGTTTGAATATAAGATTCGCACTCACGGTATCCATTCCTGCAACATCAACATAAGTACCCTTCTTCCTAAATTTGAACACGACCTTATCTAAAGCTTCGACCGCCGTATTATCAAGGAAGGATGCGTGAGAAATATCAATCGTCACCAAAGACGTTGCTTTGTCATAATCAAATAATTCGACAAATGCTTCTGAAGAAGCAAAAAAGACATGCCCTTTCACTCTGTGGGTCGTATGTAATTCGTTCGTCATCACCCCATCAGAAATGAAAACCATTGATTTACTGGCATGCGCATAAAATAGCGCTGACAGAACTACCCCAACCGCAACACCAATCGCTAAGTTATGAGTAAACACTACCACGGCAACCGTTGCTAGCATTGTGATATTGGTTGGTAGAGTGTGATCTCTAAGCTCAACAATAGAACGCCATGAAAAAGTACCAATTGAAACCATGATCATCACAGATACCAAAGCAGCCATAGGTATAAGCTTTAGCCAATCAGAAGCAAAAACCACCATCAACAGCAATACAACACCAGCGATCATGCTTGATAACCTCGTTAAACCGCCCGACTTAATATTAATAATTGACTGACCAATCATCGCACAACCCGCCATACCTCCGAACAGAGACGACACAACATTCGCTATGCCCTGCCCTTTACATTCATTGTTCTTATTACTTTCCGTATCGGTAAGATCATCGACAATCGTGGCTGTCATTAACGACTCCAAAATACCGACAAGAGATAAAGCAATAGAATAAGGGAGGATGATTTCGAACGTATTTAGCGTAAATGGAATATTAGGGATTAAGAAGACAGGAAGTGAGTCTGGAAGGTTACCCATATCACCGATCGTTCTAACATCTAAACCAAATAAAAGGCTGATGATAGTGAGCACCACAATAGCAACCAAAGGTGAAGGTATCGAACGACCAAACTTAGGGAAATAAGGGAGTAAATAGATGATGGCTAAACCCAACGCAACCAACACATAAACACTCGACGGTACATTTACTAACTCCGGTAGCTGAGCCATAAAAATTAGAATAGCGAGCGCGTTAACAAACCCGGTAATGACTGATTTCGAAACAAAGTTCATCAAGTTACCTAGCTTTAAATAACCCGCTGCAATTTGAATAAGACCGGCAAGAAGTGAAGCGGCGAGTAGGTATTCTAGCCCGTAGTCTTTAACTAAAGTGACCATTAGCAGTGCCATTGCACCCGTTGCCCCTGAGATCATTCCCGGACGACTACCAACCAATGCGGTCACTACGCAAATACAAAAAGATGCGTATAGGCCAACTTTAGGGTCGACACCTGCGATAATTGAAAAAGCGATAGCCTCAGGAATTAATGCGAGAGCAACCACAATCCCAGATAATGAATCTCCTTTAACATTTGATAACCAGTGTTTCTTTAAATAATTAAGCATGTAATTCTCTTTTACTTGTACAGCCATCCCTGCCTTGTTCAGACATAATTTGATTGACCGTTTTTCTTGAATGAGCGAGCGCTCGAAAAGTGTGGGTGTAGAGAGAATGCAGGGGTTAAGGCGGCGTAATTAACACGTGAATATTAAACTCCTCTGTTATTGGTGACTCGATACCTGAACTTAGGTTGCCGACAATATAAAAGGAGTTCAAATACAATCACACCACCATTTTTGGAAACAAAGGTTGCATTTCACATTCGAGCTGAGCAGCGGAAGGCACTCCAAATAGCGCGCATTACGCTTTAATTAGTCCACTTATTAAAGCGTGCCTATTTGATATAGTTGACTGCCAGATAATCTGACCTTGTCATTAAACTATTCTTGGTTGAACATCGTAAATCGAACAAAAAAACAACCCTTAATGGCTTTTCTTGTCTGTTGGCAAAATATTTCTTTCTACAAGCAAGAATAAAGGTTGAAGCTATCGATATGACAGGTAATATGTTCAATCGATTTAAAAAATTTATACAACTTAATGTCTTGGCTAATTATTGTTCAAATATGTTTATTTGCTTCAATGCTAGAGACCTTGAGTTGAATTTGTCCCTCAATGGAGAATGAAATCAACATGACTTACGCGCCTGTAACAGACGTACTTGGCGGCAAGCTAGCGGTAGACAGTGAAGTAACTGTTCGCGGCTGGATCCGTTCACGTCGTGATTCCAAAGCTGGAATCTCTTTCCTTGCCATTTATGACGGCTCTTGTTTCGACCCGATTCAGGCCGTGGTTCCTAATAATCTTAATAATTACGAAAACGAAGTATTAAAGCTAACAACTGGCTGCTCTGTTGAAGTAACTGGTAAGATTGTTGAGTCTCCTGCGAAAGGTCAAGACTTCGAACTTGCTGCAACTGACGTTAAAGTTGTGGGTTGGGTTGAAGACGCTGACACTTACCCAATGGCTAAGACACGTCACTCTATCGAATACCTTCGTGAAGTTGCTCACCTACGCCCACGTACAAACGTGATTGGCGCGGTTGCACGTGTACGTAACTGTCTATCTCAAGCGATTCACCGTTTCTACCACGAGCAAGGTTTCTTCTGGACTTCAGCTCCGCTTATCACTGCATCTGATGCAGAAGGCGCTGGTGAAATGTTCCGCGTTTCTACGCTAGACATGGAAAACCTACCTCGCACTGAAGCTGGTAAAGTTGATTTCAACGAAGATTTCTTCGGTAAAGAAACTTTCCTAACGGTATCTGGCCAACTTAATGCTGAAGCTTACGCTTGTGCACTAAGCAAGGTTTACACGTTCGGTCCTACGTTCCGTGCTGAAAACTCAAACACTAGCCGCCACTTAGCGGAATTCTGGATGGTTGAKCCTGAAATCGCTTTTGCTGACCTTGATGATGCAGCGAAACTTGCTGAAGACATGCTTAAATACGTTTTCGCAGCTGTTCTTGAAGAGCGTCGTGATGATCTTGAGTTCTTTGCTTCTCGCATCGACAAAGAAGCTATCACACGTCTAGAGCAATTCGTTGACGCTGACTTCGCACAAGTTGACTACACTGACGCAATCCAAATCCTACTAGACTCTGGTAAGAAATTTGAGTTCGACGTTGAGTGGGGCATCGACATGTCTTCTGAACATGAGCGTTACCTAGCTGAAGAGCACTTCAAAGCGCCAGTTATCGTTAAGAACTACCCGAAAGACATCAAAGCTTTCTACATGCGCTTAAACGACGACGGCAAAACAGTTGCTGCAATGGACGTTCTAGCACCAGGTATCGGTGAAATCATCGGTGGTGCACAACGTGAAGAGCGTCTAGACATTCTAGACGAGCGTATGATTGCTATGGGTATCGACCCTGAGCACATGAGCTGGTACCGCGACCTACGTAAATACGGCACAGTGCCTCATGCTGGCTTCGGTCTTGGCTTTGAGCGTCTAGTATCTTACGTGACTGGTATGGGCAACGTTCGTGACGTGATCCCATTCCCACGTACACCACGCTCTGCAAACTTCTAATCTAGCTTAGCTATTTTAAAGAAGTTCATGCTGAACTCATTAAAGGCTTAACCATTTGGTTAAGCCTTTTTTATTACCTTTTCTTGTCAGTAACACAACCTACCGATTTAAATCTACCCCAACCCTTTCAACCGTCTATAGCCAAATAGCACATCCATTATTTGTTTACTGGTAATAAAAAACCGAGTACAAAAATGCACTCGGCTCATTGAATTAGTTGTTCCTCGACCCTTTGGCTATCTCACATATCTAACAGTGTTTAGATCTAAACCTGTCGTTAGCTTTCGAACAGTCAATTTTGYTTATCTAGCACTCGCTAACGCTTTCTAAGTAAGCTTTTAGGTGATATCTATGATTGTGCCACAACCGCTTGATAGCGCCCGGGCTTATGGTTCATTGCGAGGATCAAGTTAGTCGTAATAGCACCAACAATAGACAATAGAATCAGGTTTACGTCGACAATAAACAGCGAGAAGATCACGATAGTACAATCAAGTCCCATTTGCACTTTCCCTGCGCGAATACCAAAACGTTCTTGTAAAAACAACGCCAAGATATTGAACCCACCCAAACTCATCTTATGTCTAAAAATAACGAGCATCCCCATACCTATAAGCCCGCCCCCCAACATAGCTGCATATAAAGGGTGAATTTCAGCGATTTGAATTACGTTGTGAAGATGGTCTACAGCGAACGATACAATGGTTACTGCGATAAAGGTATTAATCGTAAAACGCTTACCCATTCGCATAACAGATAAAATATAGAATGGCAGGTTTAAGGCAAAAAATACCTGACCAAAACTAAAATCAGAAACCTTAGTTAAGAAGATGGCTAGACCCGCCGTACCGCCAGTTAACAGACCTACTTTACTAAAGAAAATAACTCCCAATGACACCAACGCGCTGCCTAAAGTTAGGGCAAGTAAATTCTCTCTAAGGTTATGGTCTTGGTCCATGTTAAAACTCCTACTTCCATGATTACCGGTGAAAAGTGGCCACCAGCTAAAATATCGGCGTCTAAAATGCCGATATTTTTTTAACATGTCGAGAGTTCAGCTGTGTTTGGTGCCTACCCCTTTGTACATCAATATTTACATACAGTGATAACTATCAAGGTATCCCGTTGAAATTTATAGAATATATTAACATCCCAATCTGGTGTGGTTATGAGGTCGTGACTAAATCTCTCCAACTTCACAACTCATATACAAGAGCGTTCAATTTTTGAACCTATGCACTATACGCATGTATTACATCACCAATGGTCATTAGTCACATAACGCATTGGAGCTTATTATGCGCGACTTCAAATTCAATCGACCCTTTTTGAGCATTATGTTTTCTCAATCACTCTTCGCACAACTATTACGAATGAGCATTTTACTCATCCTAAGCTTGATCATCGTGYACCACAGTAAACCACTGATAGATCTGCTTGCTCAGCATGCGGTCACAAGCGGTTGCCACCAGCAAACTGGTCACGAACACCATCAAACTTCACATGAACACCATCATTAAATACGAGCACTAGAATGAGCATTTTTCGTTTTCCTTTATTAGTATGGCTAGGGATTGGCACACTTATTATGAGCCTAGGGATCAGGCAGTCATTTGGTATTTTCATGATGCCAATTTCAGAACACTTTGGGACTGGCCGCGAGTTTTTCAGCTTTGCCATCGCACTGCAAAATCTACTTTTCGGTGTATTCCAACCATTTGTCGGTATGGCAGCAGACAGATGGGGAGCTCGTAGAATAATCATTGCGGGCGCATGTGCTTATGGTCTTGGACTATTGCTAACCTCAATCGCCACTGATTCAAGCATGCTATACGTTTCTCTAGGAGCTCTAGTCGGGCTGGGGCTCAGCGCCACTAGCTACGTTATCGTTCTCGGTGCCGTTGCTAAAGTTGTTCCTGCTGAACATGCAGCAAAAGCATTTGGATTAACAACTGCAGCAGGTTCATTTGGTATGTTCGCCGTCATACCGGGCGCACAATTCATGCTGAACGATTTCGACTGGCAAACAGCAATGCAAGTTTTCGCCGTGCTTTGCTGCTTTATGATCAGTTTTGCGTTGTTTATGAGAACACCAACCCCAAAAGCTACTGGCTCAGCTGAAAATGAAAACACTCAAACTCTAAAGGAAGCACTCGGTGAAGCTTTTGCACATAAAGGCTATTGGCTAATTCATGCTGGTTTTTTTGTGTGCGGGTTCCACGTCATGTTTATCGCGACACATTTACCGAGTTATCTTGCGGATAAAAACTTACCTGCAAGTAGCGCCGCCATGGCACTCGCGTATGTAGGGATTTTCAATATCTTTGGTTCTTATTTCTGGGGAGTAATGGGCGACAAATTCAGTAAACGACACGTGATGTCAGCTCTGTATCTTGTTCGAACAGTAGTAATAGCAGCATTTGTCACACTACCCGTCACAGAGTCTACCGCTGCGATTTTCGGAGGTGCAATCGGCTTTTGTTGGCTAGGTACTGTTCCGCTGACTTCGGGCTTAGTCAGACAAATTTTTGGTGCTCGTTACCTATCAAGCT
>NZ_JAKJSW010000111.1:0-14285 GCF_050337375.1 Vibrio makurazakiensis
AGTATTAAGTGAAGATAAGCGTAAACAGCAAGAAGCTGGTCGTGATGAAGATACTGAACAGAAGGGTGAAGAGTAATGGCTCGCCGTCGTAAAGGTCGCCCTATTAACGGGGTAATTCTATTAGATAAGCCGACAGGTATTTCATCTAATGATGCACTGCAAAAAGTAAAGCGAATTTACTTTGCAGAGAAAGCAGGGCACACAGGTGCTTTGGATCCTCTTGCGACTGGCATGCTGCCAATTTGTCTTGGCGAAGCAACGAAGTTTTCTCAGTTTCTTTTAGATTCTGATAAACGCTACGTTGTGATTGCAAAGCTTGGTGAGCGTACCAATACTTCTGACTCTGATGGTGAAGTAGTTGAAACTCGAGAAGTGAATGTAACTCAAGAACAGCTTGAACGTTGTATTGAAAGCTTCAAAGGTGAAACTGACCAGATCCCTTCGATGTTCTCTGCGCTTAAGTACCAAGGCAAGCCGTTATATGAATACGCGCGAGCTGGTATCGAAGTCCCGCGTGAATCTCGTAAAATCACGGTTTACTCGATTGAACTTCTTCGCTTTGAAGGCGATGAAGTTGAGATGGAAGTTCATTGTTCAAAAGGTACTTACATTCGAACGATCACTGATGACCTTGGTGAAATGTTGGGCTGTGGTGCACACGTAACAATGCTTCGTCGCACTGGCGTGGCAAAGTACCCGTATGAGCGTATGGTGACATTAGAGCAACTGAACGAGATCTTAGAACAAGCTCAAGAGCAAGATATTGCACCTAAAGAGTTGCTTGATCCACTGCTGATGCCAATGGATACAGCTGTTGAAGACTTACCAGAAGTGAACCTAAATGCAGAACTGACAGACCTTGTTCAACATGGTATGCCGGTTCAAGTATCAGGAGCACCGACGGAAGGCACTGTACGTATGACAAGTGGTGAAGAAAAACTGTTTGTTGGCGTTGCACAGATTGCTGAAGATGGCCGAGTTGCACCAAAGCGTTTGGTTGTTTTCAGAGATGAAGAGCCACAAGCTTAATCGAGTCTGAATCACAGTCAGCTGATTTGATTTATGAAAGCGGATATCTTATTTAGGTATCCGCTTTTTTGTTTATTCTACGCTCGATTGTTATTGCCCTTATAGTGAAACTTCCCTATAATCCTCGGCTCGCGTAGCGGCTGAATCAGAGATTGGCTGCTACAAATATTAAACTACTCTTATCAGGAGAGCATTATGTCTCTGAATGCAGAAACTAAAGCAGCAATCGTTGCAGAATACGCACAATCTGAAGGCGACACAGGTTCACCAGAAGTACAAGTAGCACTACTTACTGCTTCTATCAACCACCTACAAGGTCACTTCAAAGCGCACAAACACGATCACCACAGCCGTCGTGGTCTATTACGCATGGTTTCTAGCCGTCGTAAGCTTCTTGACTACTTGAAAGGTAAAAACCTTGCTCGTTACCAAGACCTAATCAAGCGCCTAGGCCTACGTCGCTAATAGCGATGTCTGCAAAGACAGTTTGAAGAAAAGGAGCATTTATGCTCCTTTTTTTGTGCCTGTCATATTTCATCAAGTGAGAAATGAGGGATCTCTGTGCGGTTAACCTGATTTTTAGTCGCGAAAATGTCTCTTCCCACGAAAATAGTTTATACTTCTGCACGCTAATAATTGTTTGATTATTTAGCACTTCATTTTGCTCAACAATAACAGTCACAGATGTCGGCCAATAGGTCGCGACTATTAAAAGCAGATGTTTCCGCCCATTAAAGCTAAGTGTCTTTATTGGTGGTTGATACGTCTTTTTTTACTAGTCGCGATTAGTTATTGCGGAGCGCTCATTCACTTATTCTGAAAAGTAATTTTCAGATGAAGGATATACAATGTTTGAAAAACCAGTTGTAAAGTCATTCCAGTACGGTAACCACACCGTAACTCTAGAAACAGGCGTTATTGCACGTCAAGCTACTGCTGCTGTTATGGCGACAATGGACGATACTTCAGTATTCGTTTCTGTTGTTGCAAAGAAAGAAGCAGTTGCAGGTCAAGATTTCTTCCCGCTAACAGTAAACTACCAAGAGCGTACATACGCTGCTGGTAAAATCCCAGGTGGTTTCTTCAAGCGTGAAGGCCGTCCTTCTGAAGCTGAAACGCTAACAGCTCGTCTAATTGACCGTCCAATTCGTCCACTTTTCCCAAGTGCATTCAAAAACGAAGTACAGGTTATCGCGACGGTTGTTTCTATCAACCCAGACGTAAACCCAGACATGATCACTATGATCGCAACGTCTGCTGCACTTTCTATTGCTGGTGTTCCATTTAATGGTCCAATCGGTGCTGCACGTGTAGGTCACATTGATGGCGAACTAGTACTTAACCCTTCAAACACAGAGCTTGAAAACTCTAAACTAGACCTAGTTGTGTCTGGTACTGAAGGCGCTGTACTTATGGTTGAATCTGAAGCAGATAACCTATCTGAAGAAGAAATGCTTTCTGCTGTTGTATACGGTCACGACCAACAGCAAGTAGTAATCAAAGCAATCAACGAGTTTGCAGCAGAAGTTGCTACTCCTGCGTGGAACTGGGAAGCTCCAGTAGTAAACGCTGAGCTTAAAGCACAAGTTGCTGAGCTAGCGGAAACTCGTCTTTCTGACGCGTACCAAATTACTGAAAAAATGGCTCGTTACGAGCAAGTTGGCGCAATCAAGAACGAAGCTGTTGAAACTCTTATTGCTCAAAACGAAGAGCTAGACGAGCGCGAAATCCGCGGCATGCTTGGTTCTCTAGAGAAAAACGTAGTACGTAGCCGCATCATCGCTGGCAACCCACGTATCGATGGTCGTGAAAAAGACATGGTTCGTGCGCTAGACGTACGTACTGGTGTACTTCCACGTACTCACGGTTCTTCTCTATTCACTCGTGGTGAAACTCAAGCTCTTGTTACTGCAACACTGGGTACACAGCGTGATGCACAAATCATCGATAGCCTAATGGGTGAGAAGAAAGACCACTTCCTTCTACACTACAACTTCCCTCCATACTGTGTAGGTGAGACTGGTTTCGTTGGTTCTCCTAAGCGTCGTGAAATTGGTCACGGTAAGCTAGCTAAACGTGGTATCCAAGCGGTTATGCCTTCTATTGAAGAATTCCCATACACAGTACGTGTTGTATCGGAAATCACTGAATCTAACGGTTCTTCTTCAATGGCTTCTGTATGTGGTACATCTCTAGCTCTTATGGATGCTGGTGTTCCAATTAAAGCTTCTGTTGCTGGTATTGCAATGGGTCTTGTTAAAGAAGGCGACGATTTCGTTGTTCTTTCTGACATCCTTGGCGACGAAGATCACCTAGGTGACATGGACTTTAAAGTAGCAGGTACTAACGACGGTATTACTGCTCTTCAAATGGATATCAAGATCGAAGGTATCACTAAAGAGATCATGCAAATTGCACTTAACCAAGCGCAAGGTGCACGTAAGCACATCCTTTCTGTAATGGATGAAGCTATCTCTGGTGCTCGTGAAGATATTTCTCAGTTCGCTCCTCGTATTCATACTATGAAGATCAACACTGATAAGATCCGTGACGTTATCGGTAAAGGTGGCGCTGTTATCCGTTCTCTATGTGAAGAAACGGGTACAACTATTGAAATCGAAGATGACGGTACAGTTAAAATTGCTGCGACTTCTGGTGAGCAAGCTGAAGATGCAATCAACCGCATTAAAGCTCTAACTGCTGAAGTTGAAGTAGGTACTATCTACACTGGTAAAGTTGCACGTCTAGCTGACTTCGGTGCTTTCGTAACGATTCTTCCTGGTAAAGATGGTCTAGTACACATTTCTCAAATCGCTGATAAGCGTATCGAGAAAGTATCTGACTACCTAACTGAAGGCCAAGAAGTTAAAGTTAAAGTACTTGAAATCGACCGCCAAGGCCGTGTACGTCTAAGCATGAAAGAAGCAGTAGAAACTCCAGTGGAAGGCGAAGCGCCAGCAGCTGAGTAATTCTATTGTTTATGAATCGATGAGCTTAGCGCTTTTTGGCGTTTTATAGCCCATCTGTTCAAAAGCATGTTATAAAGGGAGCATATCGCTCCCTTTTTTATTGCGGTCATAACAGGAGTATTTATTCGTGAAATGGTTTCAAACCGCGAGTTTGTGTCTGCTTTTAGCGCTGACAGGTTGTGCTTCCACATCAGAAAAAACAAGCCAACAATGGGTTTACCCACCAATGGCGGTGCCACTGCAAGCTAGTGTGCAGCAAGAAATAAAAATCGCTCGTCTTACTCAATTATTGCAACGTACTGATTTGAAAAATGAAGTACGAGCGAAAATGCTTTATGAGCGCGGTAATTACTACGATAGCGTAGGCTTACGCGATCTAGCTCGTCTTGACTTCAACCAATCGCTTTCTCTTAATCCGGCTCAGCCAGATATCTTCAATTTATTAGGTGTATTCTTCACTCAAGTTGGCGAGTTTGATGCTGCTTATGAAGCGTTTGATTCAACACTAGAGCTCGACCCAGAGAATTCTTATGCTGAGCGTAATCGCTCTATCGCACTTTATTATGGTGAGCGATACGAATTAGCAAATGAAGAAATGATGAAGCATTACTCTGACGATCCAAGTGACCCTTTCCGAGCGCTTTGGTCATACATCATTCAATTTGAACTTGCACCAGAACAAGCTACTCAGGATTTACAGGCTCGCTATGCAGAGCGAGATGAGTCTTGGGGCTGGGTACTTGTTGCTATCATGCTGCAAGATATTTCTGAAGAACAAGCGTTCAAGGCTATCCTAGCAGGTACTCGTGACAACACTTTACTCGCTCAACGCTTAACAGAAACGTATTTCTATCTTGCAAAGCGATACCACATGCAAGGTGACTACGCGAATGCAATTTCTCTGTATAAGTTAGCATTATCTTTTAATGTTTATGAGTATGTAGAGCATCGATATTCTTTCTTGGAGCTTGCACGAATCTTCGATCAAGTAAAAGCCGATCGTATAGCACAGGCGAAAGCTGCAGCAGCAGAGCAGCAAGTCCCACAATAATTATTGAAACGAAAAGCCTTACGTCGAAAAACCGTTGAATATTTCAACGGTTTTTTATTGCGTATAATCTAATCTGATATTAAAATAGTTAGCCTAGCTAACTAAATGAGTAAATTGATGCTTACTGACAACTTAGAGCAAATAGAGCGCTTTGCGGCCAAAATCTGGCGAGTGCATAGCAAGGAAGATCCCATCGCTCAGTTAAGCTTCAATGAATATGATTACCTAAAGGTTATTCAGTCAGCTTCAGAGCCGATTAGACTGACTGATCTCGCTCAAGAGATGGAAGTCACTAAACCATCAGTAACTAACATGGTGCAGAGACTGGAACGAAAGGGGCTGGTACAAAGGAAAGCTTGTGTTGAAGATGCTCGTTCTAAACGAGTGGCACTGACGCCAAAAGCCGTGAGTGGCTTGGAAGAC
Source organism: Vibrio makurazakiensis (assembly GCF_050337375.1). NCBI lineage: Bacteria > Pseudomonadati > Pseudomonadota > Gammaproteobacteria > Vibrionales > Vibrionaceae > Vibrio > Vibrio makurazakiensis. Next base: position 5,473 of record NZ_JAKJSW010000111.1, read on the forward strand.
GAAAGTCGAGTGTATGGAATTATGGCTCAAGGATTAGAGAAAAAACTTTCAAAGGAAGAAGCCGTTCAACTGAGCTTGTTGTTGAACAAAGCTTTGAAATAAATATTTTACCAATTAGTTAGCCTTGTTAACTAAATTGCTGGGTAACTAAACTCCTAGGGAGCTAGGTTGCTCAGTAACGAAAAGAAAGAGAAACCTCTATGAGTAATTCTATTTATCGTCAATTTTGGCGATATACCATTCCTACAGTTGCAGCAATGCTGGTCAACGGCTTGTACCAAGTGGTTGATGGGATTTTTATTGGTCGTTATGTCGGGGCCGATGGACTTGCAGGGATCAATGTTGCTTGGCCCGTAATTGGCTCGATCCTTGGCTTGGGTATGTTAGTGGGTGTTGGTACTGGTGCCTTGGTTTCGATCCGTCAGGGAGAGCAAGACAATCAAGGCGCTAAACAAGTCTTAGCAACAGGGTTAACCTTACTACTGGTGCTGTCACCTTTCGTGGCAGGGATCCTGTTTCTGTTTTCTGAAAACTTTTTGCTTTGGCAAGGAGCTGAAGGGCGAGTTTTTGATCTTGGTTTACAGTATCTACATATATTGATCGGCGGCAGCTTGTTTACCCTAGGGTCAATAGCCATGCCATTTTTACTGCGCAATGATGATAGCCCTAATTTGGCCACTATTTTAATGGTGGTTGGAGCCATTATTAATATCGTATTAGATTATGCATTCATCGCTTGGCTTAATTGGGAGCTGACTGGGGCTGCATTGGCAACTGCGATTGCTCAATTTGTCGTGACTGGACTCGGGCTCGCTTACTTCTTTTCTCGTAGAGCAAAACTCCGTCTGCGATGGAGTGAATTGAGATTGAAGTTAACCGCAATCCCACAGATCTTTGCAATCGGCACATCAAGCTTCTTTATGTATGCTTATGGCTCGATGATGGTGGCTTTACACAATGCGTTGTTTGCTCAGTACGGTAACCAATTAATGATTGGTGCTTATGCCATTCTTGGCTATATCGTGACGGTTTATTACCTCACGGCAGAAGGCATTGCCAATGGCATGCAGCCACTAGTGAGTTACAATCATGGAGCGCGTAACCCTGCGAATATTCGCAAGTTACTTAAGGTTGCAATGGTTAGCTCTGTGTCGGTTGGTATGGCATTCATTATTTTATTGAATATTTTCCCAAGAGRGTTTGTTTCCGTATTTAGCTCTCAGGAACCTGAGTTGGTCGAATATACGGTTCTGGGTATCCGCTTACATATGTTTGCACTGGCTCTTGATGGGTTTCTAGTAGTCGCTGGGGCTTATTACCAGGCGGTGAACAAAGGCAGTAAGGCGATGTTTGTTACTGTCGGCAATATGCTTATTCAACTACCATTCCTTTATATTATGCCGAAGCTGTTCGGTGTACAGGGGATCTGGATAGCGTATCCGCTGTCTAATATTGCCTTGAGTGTCGTTGTTATTGCGATGTTGATGAAAGATATGAAGAAACTAGAATCAGCACCGCTCAATCCAGTAGCAGCGTAACGGAACGACTTCTGACAATAAAAAAGGTCTAGCGATTCGCTAGACCTTTTGTGTTTATCCCACTAACTTCACTAATGATTAGATATTTTTCACTTCTAATCCAGCGAGTTGATGCCAATAACCGTTGCACTGTCGGTCGGCAATTTTCATAGGCTTATCACCATGTTCATTGGCTTTGAAGTTATTAAGTTCTGAAAATGTATCAACACCCAATGGACTCAAGCGTACGACATCGACCAACTCTTTCATGTTTGGCAAATCGTTAATCAAGTTATAGCAGTAACCAGATTGGGTTTGAATACCGTTGAGATTGAATACGGATTGGCCTTCTTGGCTGTCCACCTGTAATCCTGTTGGGTATTTGATGCAGCAAGTTTCGCAGTCATCTTTCGCTTTGTTTTCAGCACGAGCGGTAAAGCACCGTGCAGAGTAAGCAAGTGGAAGGTAACCGTGGCTGAACACTTCTACTTCAAATTTATGACGGATATTAAGCTCTTCACATTGTGTCATTACGTTGCTGAGCCATTCGCGAGAAAGCTCAACGGGCATGCACCAACGTGTCATGCCTTGTTTCAAGAACAGGTTCAGCGTGCGTGCATTGTAGGTGTTCACTGCAGGGCCAACTACGAAAGGTACTTTGCTTTCGCTTGCGAGTTGAATTGCAGATACATCATTGGCTTCGATCGCAAAGTCACCATTGGCGATGTACTTCTTCATGATGTTGACTTCGCTTGGCGCTTCAAGCAAAGCCATAGTCGACAGGACGACTTGCTTACCTGAAGAAGAAAGCTCTTTAGCGATATCCATCCAATGTTTGGCTTTCATTTCGCGGCGCTTTGAACATACTGCTTCACCGAGGTAGATGATATCAGCAGAGCTAGATTTAGCCTGTTCATAGAAGCTTTCAACATCTTGCTTTGGCCAGAAATAAAGTAGCGGGCCTAATGCGTATTTCATTGAGTTGTCCATTACTTATCCTCTATTGCCATTTACGGTGGTAAGCACCAAGTGTCGTTTGAGTGCCTTCAGATACGTTTGCTAACGCAGCGTTCCAAGCCTGTTCTACATGGTACTGTTCTGGATTGGATTGGTGTCGATCAATCGCTGCGCGCCATGTGCGAGTTACTTGTTCGACATAGGCTGGGCTGCGTTGGCGACCTTCAATTTTCACAGAAGCGACATTGGCTGAAAATAACTCTGGCAGCATCGAAAGAGTGTTAAGACTCGTTGGCTCTTCAAGAGCATGATAGCGTTTACGTTCACCATCAATATCAGCTTCAAAGCGGCCTTTACATAGCGTTGGATAACCAGCATTTTCTCCCGCTGCGTATTTGTCGATAAGAATCTCGTTAAGACGAGACTCAAGGCCGTCATCTGTTTCTTGCCAGCGTACATATTTAGCAGGTGAACATGCCCCAACGGTATTGGGGGACTCGCCTGTCATGTAAGAGGAAAGATAACAGCGTCCTTCAGCCATAATACACAGGCTACCAAAAGCGAATACTTCAAGATCAACGTCAGAGGTGATGTTACGAGAAAGCTGTTTGACCTGATGAATCGACAATACGCGGGGTAGTACTACACGTTTTACGTTGAAGTTTTTGTGGTAGAAATCAATGGCAGCAGCATTGGTAGCAGATGCCTGAACGGAAAGGTGCAGTTCCATATTAGGGTACTTATTGGCAGCATATTCTAATACTGCAATATCGGCGACGATCAGTGCATCTACACCCAGATCGGCAGCTTGATCAACGGCGTTAGTCCAACGTTCGAAGCCATTTGGGTGAGCAAATGTATTTAGAGCAATGTGTATTTTCTTATTGCGGTCATGAACATACTGGACTGCGCGATCCAGCTTTTTACCTGCAAAGTTAAGACCTGCGAAGTGGCGGGCATTGGTATCATCTTTGAAACCGATATAGACCGCGTCAGCTCCGCAATCAATTGCTGTTTTTAAGGCAGGTAAGTTACCTGCTGGACATAGGAGTTCCATTTGCTCACTACCATTAGAAAAATCGTGAGGAGCATTTTATGAAAGCTTATGAATGGCAAAATTGATGTGAGGCAGGTTTAGTTGAATAAATCGAGTTTTACTCAGTTAGAGGTAGCTATAAAGTTCGTTTATCTAACGCTACTAGTTCTTATGGCGACGATTTTGTGCAAACAACTCTTCAACTTCTTCTTTAGGTTGTGGACGATAGAAGTGGAAGCCTTGAATCGAGTTACAGTTGAGGTTTGAAAGTAATGTTGCTTGCTCGCGCGTTTCGACACCTTCAGCAACTACAGTCAAATCAAGTGACTTACCGAGGTTGATGATGTTTTCAATAACCGTGATTTGCTTCGGTAGGGTATCGATATCACTGATAAAGGCGCGGTCTATTTTTAGCTCGTCAATTGGGAAACGGGCGAGGTAAGAAAGTGATGAATAACCGGTACCAAAATCATCAATCGACAGATCAAATCCCAGCTTTTTAATCGCATTCAACATTTGCAAAGTATGGGCACTATCGCTCATGACTGCGCTTTCTGTCAGCTCAAAAGTAATCGAGCTTGGGTCTAAATCTGTCGTACGCAGTAAGTTCTCCATATAGTCGATCAGTTTTGGGTTACCAAACTGTTCTGGAGATAAGTTAATTGCAACTCTGCCGGGTAATATTCCCTGCATTTTCCAACGTTTAACTGTATTGAATACTTCTCGCATGACCACGCGACCAAGGTGCTCGATCAAACCAGCTCTTTCTGCGACAGGGATGAAAGCGCCTGGGCTAATATAGCCTTCTACCGGGTGTTTCCAACGAACTAGAGCCTCGGCACCGTTAATACTAAAATCACGTGCGTTGACTTTAGGTTGATACCAAACTTCAAGGGCGTTTTGTTGTAATGCTTTCTGCAGTTCGATCTCTAACCAAAGACGCATACGGGCTTCTTTGTTCATTCGATCATTGAATTTGATTAAGCGATTACGCCCACGATCTTTGGCTTCATACATTGCTGTATCTGCATTTTGCAGCAATATACGTGCGTCATTGCCATCTTGTGGAAACTGGACGCTACCAATAGAACAAGCCAATCGCTTACTGAAGTGGTGCAGATCAAATGGTTGGTTAATAAGAGAAATAATCTTATCGGCTAGGGTTTCTGCAACTTGGTTGTTTTCAGGCTCTGGAAGAATAATACCGAACTCATCTCCACCAAGATGCCCGACGACGGCTTGTCTTGGCATTAGTCGCTTAAGACGAGAGGAAACTTCTTTAATTACCTTATCGCCGATATGGTGACCTAGAGAGTCGTTAATATTCTTAAAGTTATCGATGTCTAAATAGAGCATGACTACGGCAGTGTCATTGTGAATGAACTGCTCAAGTCGTTTAGTAAAACCAAGACGATTGTAGAGCTTAGTTAGAACGTCGATATAGGCGTCTTCATTGTTACTTGCGGCAAGCTGCTTTGGTGCGTCTTGCGCGTCTTGTAATAAGACTATTTGCGATTCACTGCCCAATAGCGCCATTGAGTCGACATGTAACTGTATCTTACGTTCAAAGCCACATCGAGCTCCGGTCAGACAAACCAAACCGGTCTCACCAACAAGCGATCCTATCTTGTTGTTAAAAACTGTTTTGGTTTGTGCATCAATAAAGAGTCGACCAAGTTCTTCTCCGATTAACTCTGAAGTTGAGTTAAACCCAAGTAGCCTAGCTGCAGCTGGGTTAGCTGACAAAATGTAGTCATCTTCAACTTGCAGTAAACCGTCAGGAAGTAGGTGAGTTAGCTTATGAAATTTAGATTCAGCTTCTTCTAGCGATCGTATCAGTACTTGGTTTTCTGAGGTGTCGATAGCGTGGAAAACAACGAATTCAGTTTTGCTGTTTTTCTCAAGAGGAGAAATACTAAAGTGAATACTGGTTTCTAAATCGGTTTCGTTGAGCGTGATTTCTGCTTCAATACTTTCGCCAGAGAATGCTCGCTCATAGTACGGTTTTATGTGCTTGTAGAATTGTTCACCTAGTGTTTGGCTGTCATTCATACCCACTAATTCAGCTTGGCTTAATCCTGCAATATCACAATAGCGTTGATTGACCATACAATAGTTATGTTGGCTATCAATAAGCGCGAAAAAAAACGGGCTATTAGATGTGAGTTTTGCAAACCAATGCTGTAGTTGTTGGGGAAGCATCAAAGTACTACTAAGTCTCCAGAAACGGGTTAATTCACCTGAGGTGAAGGGGGATGTCTTAACTAAACGGCAGTCACCGTTTAACTATAACTGTGATTTTGTCGATATTAAAGGTTCAATGGCGAAGCAAATTGTTTGATACACAACAGTAATCTAGGTTGGCACATCATTTATGATGGTTCAATTGTTATTGATAAAGTTACGGATAAGTCACGTGATAAACAAGCTACGCACTCAACTAGTTCAAAATGCAGCGTCAATTTTGCGATCTCCAGTCCACTTATTGCCGCAAGCAGTACAAAAAAAGGCCTTACTTGAGGGGCTGAAAACAGTGTTTAAAGAAGCACTTGAAGATGGTGATTTTGAGTTTTTAGAAGATAAGTGGTTGAAAGTTTCGATAAAAGACATGAACTTAAGCTGGTGTATTAGCTATCAAGACGAAAAGCTTGTTGTTGCCGATACTGAAGTCAATGAAGACGTGAGCTTTAGTGGGAACTTGAATGACCTTGTTTTAATTGCAGGCCGCAAAGAAGACCCTGACACGTTGTTCTTTCAACGTCGCTTAAGTATTGAAGGCGATACTGAACTTGGACTTGAAGTGAAAAACTTAATGGACAGCGTTGATTTAGAGATGCTTCCTAAACCGGTTTTAGTGTTGTTAAATCAATTAGCCGATTTTGTGCAGAAAGGAGTACAATCTCCTCAACCACAAAATGAGGTAATGAATGCTTATTCGAACTGAAGCACCAGCTGACATCTTAGTGATTGACCGATTATTGAAAACGGTTTTTGAGACTGAGGCTGAAGCAAACCTAGTCATGAGTTTGCGAGAAAATAGCCACCTAACGTTATCGTTAGTTGCTTGTACTGATGACGGTGAAGTTGTCGGCCACATTATGTTTAGTCCAGTAACCGTTGAAGGTGAGGACTATAATTGGCAGGGGCTGGCCCCGTTAGCGGTGAAAGAAGATCACCGTAGCCAAGGTGTTGCTGCATCTTTGATTAAAGAAGGCTTTGCTTCTTTATTCGAATTTGGTTACCCAGGTTGCGTCGTATTYGGTGATCCTGACTTTTATGGGCGTTTTGGATTCAAAACTGCGAGTCAGTTTGATTTTAAGTGCCAATGGGAAGTACCAGAAGGTGCATTCCAAGCGATTGAACTTGCTGAAGGCTGTTTTTGTGGTCATTCTGGCCAAATTGAATATAGCCCTGAGTTCAATGCTTTGTAAGCTATAGTGATGACATTAAATCGCTATGATGTTGATTAAAAATAAAGGAGCTTGATGCTCCTTTATTTTTTGTTAGTATCTGCTCGCTTCTATAAGGGTTTTTTATGCCGAAAAACGAATTGCAATACCTACAAGAAATGGGGATCAGTTACTGGGAACTGGCACACCCTGAGCGTTTACAGGGTTATCAAGTCGAACCTTGTGTATTGCCAGAGAACTGTAAGTTACTTTTGGTTTCCCCTGAAAAACCTTCTGGCCAACTTGCGGTGATGTTTGAACGAGTGCTGAAAAGTATCAAACTGAATCTTGAACAGGCTCTGTTTGTCACGCCGAGTGAATATTCTTCCATCAATGACGATGGATTAGAGTGGGTGTGGTTTGCAGGCTGTACAGCTGCTGAAAGCGTCAAAGCCAAAAGTTTACAATCGCCGTTACTGTCTGAAATAGATGGTAATAACCAACACCGCCGTGCTTTATGGCAACAAATTTGTAGTTACGATGACTAATCAATTTATCTCTCTGAATAATAGCCATATTGATGCGGTATGGATGATAGAACAAGCTGCCCACTCTCACCCATGGAAACAGTCTATGGTAGCGGATGTTGAGAGCCGTGGGGCATGTCACCATGTTTTAGTCGTGAACGACAAAGTTGTGGGCTACTTTTACGCTCAGAACATAGTTGGTGAAGTGACATTGCTGAATATTGCAGTTGATCCTAGTGAGCAAGGTAAAGGCTATGGTAAGGCGTTGATCGAGTTCTTTTTACAGATGTGCGAAAACGCTAAAGCAGACAGTGCTTGGTTAGAGGTGAGAGAAAGCAACCAGAGTGCCTTCGGGTTATATGAATGGGTAGGGTTCAACGAGGTTGATCGCCGACGTAATTATTACCCAACAAGTAAGGGCAAAGAAGATGCAATCATCATGAGTTACATCTTCTTCTAAGGTGACTTTTCTAGCTGCTTTTCGCTAAAGCTTCAGAAGCTAAATTATAGTGAGGTTGCAATAGTCGCTGTGTGACCTCAGCTACAGGGAGCGGTTTATCAAATAGATAACCTTGGAATTGTTTACAACCCAATGACTTGAGAGATTCCAATTCTAAACAGTCTTCTACCCCTTCCGCTATTACCTCTAAGTTCAATCGCCTTGCTGTCATAATGATCGTATCGACTAAGGCTTGATCACTTTCATCTAAATGTAGTTGCGTAACAAACGAACGGTCAATCTTAAGTACATCTACTGCCAGATGTTTTAGGTAACGAAGTGATGAGTATCCAGTACCAAAGTCATCAATAGATATTTGCAAATTGTGTTCTTTAAGTTGAGCCATTTTTTGGATGGCATCCTCAACATTTTCTAATAAYAGACTTTCTGTAATTTCCAGCTCTATGTGCTCCCCGGTGATTCCCGCCTGAGAGAGTGTATGGGTGATATGTTCGACAAAGGATTCCTGCGAAAATTGCAACGTACTAATGTTGATCGCGAGTCTATGGAAGCTTGGTGGTAACACGCCCTGTTTTTCCCATTTTGCGTATTGGTAGCAAGCTTGTTCGATGATCCAGTCACCAATCTGTAGTATTTGACCTGTCTCTTCAGCGATCGGCATGAAGACTCCTGGTGGTAGCAGCCCTCGTTCTGGGTGGTTCCACCGAATTAGCGCCTCAACTCCGATAATTTCGTGTTTATCGTTTACTTGAGGTTGATAGTACAGTTCAAGCTGCTCCTTGCTTAGTGCTTCATGTAATCCTTTCTCTATCTCAAGAAAAGACTCAACTTGAGCCTGCATTTCCGGCTCATAAAACATGTATTTATTTCTACCTGCGACCTTAGCTCGGTACAAAGCGGTATCTGCTTGTCGCAGTACATCAATGC
>NZ_JAKJSW010000112.1:0-14185 GCF_050337375.1 Vibrio makurazakiensis
GTACGTATGTGAACCGTTTATTATTTTTCAATATGTAAATATCTAGGAAGTAGCCAGGATTAAAATGATAAAAAGATGATTTAATACCTATTAGTGATATTGGTTCAATATTTTTCTCTAAGTGAATTGCTATATTTCCAGAACCTGAAGGGAATTGAGAAAAGCTTGTTTTGTAAATGCTATCTAAGTATTTCTTTCCTGGTTTGTTTTCCGAACCAAACATAAATCCAACAATGAAAACTACTATTATTACTATCAGATACAGTAAGTAATGATTCTTGGAGTGACGTTTTAAGGAAGCTTCTTGTTCACTTTCATTAACTTCCATACACTGCTGATAAGCGATATGTTGACTGCTGATTAAGTAGCCTTTCTTAGCAATAGTCTTAAGGATTTTTTGTGCTCTACCATCATCACCCAGAGCAAATCTGATATTGAAAATTGACTGTGTTAATCGTGCTTCTGAGACTATTTTTCCTTCCCATGCTTGTTCGAAGAGAGTGTCTCTAGAGACAGGTTGGTCAACATTTTCTAAGAGTATTTCAAGGATTTTGTAGTCAGCCGCTCCGAGTTTGTAGCAGATATCTTGATCCAACAGCGACTGGGTCGATGGTACTAGCTGTCGGCCATTGATGAATTGATTCGCATGTTTGTGGGTAGAGGCGTCTTTCATTGGTTAATTAAACTCATACAGACTATCAGTTAATTTTTTAACAAATAGAAAGGAAGAATATGCTGATTATGCTACTCAATTTCCTGACTATCTAGCTAATAAATGTGATGGTCGTTCATATATTTATATATTACGTGATTTGTTTGTTAACGAAGTGATGCTATTGAGGTTGCTTTTTATATTTTAGTGGTAAATCATTATTCATTTGAATAGGTTGTGGTGGGGCTGGTTTTTATATTTTTTTAGTTTTTTACGCCTAAAATTGATTTTTAAATAATGTTTAAATCGCCTGGTTATACGTAAATAGAGACTGTCTAGTACTTGTTTAACTTAATACTATTTATATAAATAAGTCGGATGGTGGTTATATTCTTAGTGAGTTGACCATAACTTATTACGGACTACAGATAACAATCATAATTAGGGTACAAACATGATCAAACAATTAACGGCAGTTGGCTTAGCAATGTCGGCTATTATTCCTACAATAGCTCATTCACATGGATACGCAGTTTTTCCTGCTGCAAGACAGCATATATGTCATGAACAAGGTGGGTTATGGGGAGACGGTTCTTCTATTCCTAACCAAGCGTGTCGAGCAGCCTTTCAAGAGTCTGGCGAAGGGGCATTCTATAACAAGAACGGTTACGCAGCTTTAGTTGAAGAGCATGAAAGCCAAGAAGCTGTTCAAGCTGTAATCAAAGATGGTGAACTATGTCATGCGTCAGTGAAGGGTTACAGCGGAATGGGCGTTGCTTCTGAAAACTGGCAGAGAACAGAGTTGGTTTCAGGGGACACGATAAATTTTCAGTACCGAGCAACCGCTGTACATAACCCATCTTATTGGGAGTTGTATATCACTAAGCCTGGGTACAATGCTGCTAATTCACGTTTAACCTGGCATGACCTCGAACGTTTTGCAACGGTTGATAATGTTGAACCGATAAAGATTAACGGTGAGGATCATTATGAATTTGATATCAACTTGCCAGAAGGACGTGAGGGTGAGGAAGTTACGATATTGAGCCGTTGGCAGCGAGTAGACCCAGCTGGTGAAGGTTTCTATAACTGTTCTGATGTGAAGTTTGTCGGTGAAGCTGAAGTGCCAGAATGGGGTGAGGTTGCTCAATATGTTCAACCAGGTTTTGAAGCCGAGGTGGATAGAGCCGTTCTATTTAGAATCTTCAACGAAACTGGCTCTGAGATTGTCGCTGAAAGTTTCCCTATTGATTCAACAAACGTTGATCAAAGCGTTTGGACATATCAGCTTGCTGAGAAAATCAATACGACCTATTCACACACAGCGATGGTTGGCGTGAAGCAGGCGAATGGCGATGTTGAATATGATGACACAAACCTATATTTCAATAAGGTTTATACTAAAAACCCGAACTATCGCTATTCATTAGATATTCGAGATATTGAAGTACCACCACCAGCTGAAGTAAAAGTTACTGGTGTTGAAAGCACGTATTTCTTATCAGACGGTGAAGCGACTATCACTCCTGTTGTAGATACGGAAGGCCACAATGTGTTAGTTAACGTAAAAGTGATCCGTGCTGATGGTACGCAAACTTGGCTAAACAGTGAGATCCTACATGGCAAACCAGTTGAGCTACCAGTGAAAGCGCATGTCGAGGGGATGCATACATTGGAAGTGACCGCGAGTTATAACCAAGAACCTGAGCATCACGTTGTTTTTTCTGAACAGTTTGAAGTAAAAGCAGAAGGGTCTGCGGAATACGATTATGTTTACCCTGATGGAATTGGTAGCTATGTGGAAGGCGAAACGGTTGTATTAGGCTCTGATGGCAATACTTACGCATGTCGTGAATATCCATACGGAGCTTGGTGTAACATCGACGCTGCAGCTTATGTTCCGGGTCAGGGTGATGCCTGGGAAGATGCATGGACTCGACAGTAACGAGTCGTTTTAATGAACAGTTAGAATGGGTTAATTGAGTTCAAATAGCACTTTTTACGTGATTAACTCTTCTAAGATTGTTTTGATATGAAAGTCTCGGCCTAGGTCGAGGTTTTTTTGTATCAGCGAGCGATAATCGAAGTGACGCTTTTTGCGTATTGACCAGGGGTAACCCCTAACGCCCTTTTAAAATGCCGATGTAAGTGGCTTTGATCATGAAACCCACATTCCTGAGCAGTATCAGAAATACTGTACCCTAAGCGAAGTTTTGTTTTAGCTAGACGTATTCGAGCCTGAATTTGATAGGCATGCGGAGGTAACCCGTACTTACTTTGAAAGGTTCGAACTAAATGGAATGGGCTGATCCCGGCTAGCGTGGATAGATCTTCTAACGAAATATCTGCTTGGGGATAATCATCCAAAAACTCCTTAGCAATCTTAACCTGTGGTGTGCCACTTAACTGCGGTGAATCGGTACGCGATAGCCCATGACGTGTTATTAGTTTTACCAATGTCGCATACATGATTGTTTCACGGAGTAAGCGATTAGATGAACTAGTCAGAGTGTTAAAAAGCRCGCGTAACTGGTTGGCGAGTTCTGGATCATAAACAACGGGCTGTGGGAAATAAGGAGCGCCTGAGATTTTTCCATTAAGCTCTTGTGTTATGTTCGCAAACTGTTCGGGTAATGGATACATGGCTCTATATTCCCAACCGCCATCTGAAGCTGAGTGACCGTTGTGTATCTCGTCAGCATTAACCAAAATGATGCTATCTTCAGGGGCGATGTGATTTCCCCCTGTTCTGAAAAAACGTTGGGCACCTTTTTCAATCACACCGATGGTATAACCTTCATGGCTGTGGCGTGAAAAGTTTTGCTTTTCATACTTTGCGTCTAGTAATTCAATGCCCCCTAGTTCTTGCACGAAACTGAAAGTAGCCTCTTCCTTTGCTGCTTTTTTCATATCACTCTCCACTTATTCAACTAGTGTAACTGAGATTCAGAGAATACTTTTGTACAAAATTGCCTATTATCATTGTCCCATTCTTTATAGAACCATCTATCAATAGGTAACAAGTTGGTTATCGAAGCTGCTTAATTGTCACTTGGTGGCGTATAAGTCTAGATTGGTCTTGTTTGTTGGTATAAAATCCGCGTCCTGTTTTTATAAACTACAATTATCATGATTGATTTTGCTATTTTGCCAGTCTATTTGACTGCTGTGGTTGCCCTTCTTTTGTTACCGGGCCCAGATATGTTATTGATTGCTAGTTCAAGCATCAGCTTTGGTCGAAAAGTCGGTGTTTTTGCTAGTTTGGGTAACGCAACGTCAGGCGTTATTTTGACGGTATTGGCTGCAATGGGAGTGTCTGCATTAATTGCGATGAATCCGCTAGCTTTACAAGCGCTGCATTTATTAGGTGGTGCGTATTTACTGAAAATGGGTACTGACTGTTTACGAGTGAAACCTGATGCTGCGCCGGAATTGGATTCTAATTCTGCGGCAGCGAAAAGTTATTATCAGCGTGCATTGGTCAGTAACCTTTTAAACCCTAAAGCGCTCGTGTTCTTTGTGATGTTTCTTCCTCAATTTGTGTCGAGCAGCGTTTCAGCGAGTTCTGGTGAGCAAATGCTAACTTTGGGACTTTTGTTGAATGTATTAGGTTTAGCGTTCAACTTTTTGCTCGTTGCTCTGGTAGGTAGCGTCGGAAAACGTTTACTAGAAAGTGACAACTTTAGAATGTATCAGCATAAAGTGATGGGCTGTGTGTTCATTATTTTGTCGCTCTGGATGCTAAGCAATTTACTTATTCATTAAGCTTAGGCTGCAGGCAAGAGATGATATAAAAATGGACGAGTGATTACTCGTCCATTTTTGTTTTACAGTTCTACAGCTTATGGTACATAACCTAGATTTTTTGCAGTTCTTGTTGATGCGTAGCTATGAGTTCTTTCATTAAGCCTTCTGATCTTGCAAGGGTATCGGCATAGGTTTCATCTCCCTCAAACTCTTCAATGACTTCATAATACACTTTTAGTTTAGGTTCAGTACCTGATGGTCTTACTATGATTCGGTAGCCATTCTCTAAATGGTAAATGAGCACGTCACTGGCTGGTAGATTAATAGCCTCGGTATTGCCACCAATATTAAAGCGCAAGGATGCTTGTAGATCTTCAATAACAGCAATCTTTATTCCTGCTATTGTTTTTGGTGGCTGAGCCCGAAGTTTATTGCCAATTGGTGGGGACTCAGGGTTAAGCGCCAAACTGTGTTGGTCGTTAACATGTACACCATGCTGGAATGAAATAGCCGCTAGTTGATCCCAAACCGTTTTATCTTCTTTTTTGAGCTGTGCTACTAGCTGGGAAAATGCGACTAAAGCCGATAGGCCGTCTTTGTCGCGTACTTGAGTGCCAATGGTATAACCAAGCGCTTCTTCGTAAGCAAAGAGAAACTCATTGTTATCGTCTTCTAATTGCATACCGACGTTTGCTAGCCATTTAAAACCCGTTAAGGTTTGGAAGTACGTAGCCTTGTGCGATTTGGCCACTTTTTCTAGCAACGTCGAAGAAACAATACTATTGCCGACGAGTTGCTGCTTTTCATGAGGAAGAGAAAGTAAGTAATGAGCCAATAACACCCCAACTTGATCCCCAGAAAGCATTTTGTAACCGCCACTCGCTTGTTTAACAGCGGCGGCGAATCGGTCGGCGTCTGGATCGTTAGCGCAAGCGATATCTGCATCGATACTTTCTGCAAGGCTAAGCACCAAATCCATAGCGCCATCTTCTTCTGGGTTAGGGAAATTGACGGTCGGAAAAGTACCATCTGGATCTTTTTGCTCTGCAACACTGAAGAAATTTGTGAAGTCATTATCGTGCATCAGATCTTCTGCCATTTGTGCGCCCACCCCATGCATTGCGGTGTACGCGACGGTCAGTGCTTGATACTGAATAGGAAGGTTAATAAAAGGGCTAGCGTTGATCGTATCGCGATAGCTCTGATAATAATCTTCTTTTAACCAAACTAAGTCGCCTTTCTTTTCTGCATCACTCAAACACATTAGGGGGATAGGCTTAGTTGAGGCAATTTGAATTTCAGCAGCAATGCCAGAGTCGTGAGGCGGAATGATCTGAGCGCCATTTTCCCAGTAGACTTTGAAGCCGTTGTACTCTGGAGGGTTATGACTGGCTGTTACTACAACAGCTGCTGCTGCGTTAAAGTGCTTAATACCGAAAGCAACGATGGGTGTTGCTGCCACAGCATGAGTTAAATACACTTTGATACCTAACGCTGTGAGTACTGCTGCCGTATCTAGTGCAAATCGCTCAGAGTCTGTTCTGCCATCGTAACCAATTACGACGCCACGGCTACAGGCATTCTCAATGTTGTCTACTAAATAGTGTCCTAAGCCTGTCGCTGTTTCTTGTATGACCAACCGGTTCATGCGGTTAGGGCCACAGCCAACTTTCCCTCTTAAACCTGCGGTACCAAATTCCAACCTTTGTTTAAAGCGGTCGTTTAGTTCGTCGAGTATCTTTTCGTCTATTAAGTACTGTAATTCTTCGCGAGTTCTTGGATCTGGATCTCTCGCTAACCAATCGGTGACTTGTTGCATCATAAACTAAACTCCTGTTTTCTATTATTTAATAGTAAATGATTTTCATTATCAATTGCGAGAGGGCAATCGTTAAACTAAGTATTTCACAATTAGGGATATTGCTATGTGTCAGTATGCTTATTTTTTCTTTGTCAGTATGTGACTACGCAAGCTTGAACATTCTTAGATCTCTAACTAGCCTTTTAACATAAATATAACAAAAAGTGCCGAGTTCGCTGATTTTTACTTACTTTTTCTTGGTTGGTGGCCATCACATTGTTCACTACTAATTAGAAAAGTAGTAATAGCCACTGGTGTTAATGACACTTAAGTAGCGTGCGTCCAGTTTGACTGGAGATGGGGAGATGTCTTTGAAGAGATTACTAATCACTCAAATGTTGTTTATTGACCTGATGTTGGTGGGCTTTGCTGCTCCAGCAATATCTGCGGAATCTGACTACAACATGACTCAAGGCGTAACGGAAATCAGTGGGCAGGTTTATGACCTGCAWATGCTCATCTTTTATATTTGTTGTGCGATAGCATTCGTGGTTTTTGGAGTTATGTTTTATTCGATTATTCACCATCGAAAGTCGAAGGGCGCGGTCGCTGCCCATTTTCATGAAAGCACCAAAATCGAAATCCTCTGGACGATCATCCCTATTCTTATTCTTGTCGCAATGGCAATTCCCGCAACTAAAACCCTCATAGCAATGGAAGACACAACGCAGTCTGACTTAACCGTTAAGGTCACGGGGTCCCAATGGAAGTGGCATTACAGCTATTTTGGTGAAGATGTTGAGTTCTTTAGCTTATTGGCGACGTCAGATAAGCAAATTGAAGGAGAAGAGGTTAAAGGCGCGCACTATTTACTAGAAGTTGATAACCCTCTTGTTGTTCCAATCAATCGTAAAATCCGATTTTTGATGACATCTGACGATGTAATTCACTCTTGGTGGGTGCCTGCCTTTGCCGTCAAAAAAGATACGGTGCCGGGGTTTATAAATGAAGCTTGGACAAAAATCGATAAGCCAGGTGTTTACCGTGGCCAATGTGCTGAGCTCTGTGGGCGCGCACACGGGTTTATGCCAATCGTTGTCCATGCGATGGAAGAAGATAAATATGACGCTTGGCTTGTGGCAAAAAAAGCTGAACTAGAGTCTGCAAAGCTGGAGGCGGAACAAGCGTTGGGGCAATCACTTTCTATGGATGAGCTATATGCAAGTGGTGAAGCTATTTATAAAGCGCGTTGCTCTGTATGTCACCAGGCGAATGGTGAAGGTCTTCCCGGTGCTTTCCCGGCAATTAAAGGTAGCCCTATTGCTCTAGGTAATGTAGCTGACCATATTGGAATTGTAGTTAATGGACGCGCGGGTACTGCAATGCAGGCGTTTGCCAATCAACTGACGGAGCAGGAGATAGCGGCCGTTGTGACTTACCAGAGAAATGCTTGGGGTAATGATACTGGGGATGCTGTTCAAGCCTCTGATGTAAATGCATTTAAAGCGCAAGGCAGTGCTAAGGAGGCTCAATGAGTATATCAACAAATAAGTCAGTGAAATCGGCACCAGCTACGGATATTGAATCTGGCAATGTGAATACAACGATTGCCGAGCCTCAGTTAGAAAGTGAAGAGGTTGAGCATGAGCATCATGCTCCTACTGGATTAAGAAGGTGGCTGTACTCAACGAATCATAAAGATATCGGAACATTATATTTATGGTTTAGTTTTGCGATGTTTTTAACGGGTGGTGCAATGGCGATGGTCATTCGTGCCGAGCTTTTTCAGCCAGGGTTACAACTTGTTGAGCCTGACTTCTTCAATCAAATGACGACAGTACATGGCTTGATTATGGTATTCGGCGCTGTGATGCCCGCGTTTACAGGGCTAGCCAATTGGATRATCCCTATGATGATCGGTGCGCCAGACATGGCGTTGCCAAGAATGAATAACTTGAGCTTTTGGATCCTGCCTTTTGCTTTCCTCATTTTAATAGGCTCGTTATTTACAGAAGCTGGGGGGCCTAACTTTGGTTGGACTTTTTATGCACCGCTATCAACCACTTATGGTCCAGACAGTACTGCTTTGTTTGTATTTTCCGTTCATATAATGGGGATCAGTTCGATCATGGGTGCCATTAATGTGATCGTTACAATTGTGAATATGCGAGCACCAGGGATGACTTGGTTCAAAATGCCAATGTTTGTATGGACATGGCTAATCACGGCATTCTTGCTAATTGCTGTGATGCCCGTTCTTGCTGGCGCTGTCACCATGGTGTTAACCGATAAGTACTTTGGTACCAGTTTCTTTGATGCGGCTGGTGGGGGCGATCCGGTGATGTTCCAGCATATATTCTGGTTCTTCGGTCACCCTGAAGTTTACATCATGATCTTACCGTCTTTTGGTATCGTTTCTGCAATCATTCCTGCATTTAGTGGTAAGAAGCTGTTTGGTTATCATTCAATGGTTTATGCGACGTGTAGTATCGCTTTACTGTCTTTCCTTGTGTGGGCGCATCATATGTTCACCACTGGGATGCCCGTGTTTGCTGAGCTCTTCTTTATGTATTGCACCATGTTGATTGCGGTTCCAACTGGAGTAAAAGTGTTTAATTGGGTAGCAACCATGTGGCGTGGTGCACTGACCTTTGAAACCCCTATGTTATTTACGGTCGCCTTTATTGTTTTGTTTACGATTGGCGGCTTATCAGGATTGATGCTGGCAATTGTGCCCGCTGACTTTCAATACCACGATACTTATTTTGTTGTCGCTCACTTCCATTATGTGTTGGTTACGGGAGCGGTCTTTTCCATTATGGCAGCTGCGTATTATTGGCTACCTAAATGGACCGGGCACATGTATGACGAGCGGTTGAGCCTGTGGCATTTCTGGAGTTCTGTTGTTTCAGTGAATGTACTCTTCTTCCCTATGCACTTCTTAGGCCTTGCTGGTATGCCAAGACGTATCCCTGACTACGCCATTCAATTTGCAGATGTAAATCAGATAGTTTCCATTGGTGGTTTTGCCTTTGGTCTATCTCAATTAATCTTCTTATGGCTTGTTATTAAGTGCGTAAAAGGCGGAGAGAAAGCTCCCGCAAAACCTTGGGAACGGGCAGAAGGTCTAGAGTGGACGGTTCCTAGCCCGGCACCACACCATACATTTACGCATCCACCTAAAATTGATTGAGGTGATGCATGAAAGATATAAACCGAAAGCCGACCCAAAACTCTAAAGTTGGTGAAACTAAAAAGTCGAGTAAACGCCTAACGGGATACTTATGTTTAAGCGTGGTTGCAATGTTTGGGTTCGGTTTTGCGTTAGTACCGCTGTACGACGTGATGTGTGACGCCTTAGGGATCAACGGTAAAACAAATTCTGTTTCAGCCATTCAACCTCAAGGCATGCAGCCAGACTATTCAAGAAGTATTCGTGTTGAATTTATGGCTCACATTAATTCTGATATGCCGTGGGAGTTTAAGCCAGATAAGGTCACTTTAGATGTTCACCCGGGGGAAGTGATCCAAACTAATTACGTTGCAGTAAATCGCTCAGGAGAAACATTGGTTGGGCAGGCTGTCCCTTCGGTTTCTCCGGGAAATGGCGCGACCTACTTTAATAAGATTGAATGCTTTTGCTTTAATCAGCAACCTCTCGATGCCCAAGCGTCAGCAGAGATGCCACTAATTTTTTACATAGAACCTGACATTCCTGATTCTATCCACACATTAACACTGTCTTACACGCTTTTTAATATTACGACTACCGAGCAGGGGCAGCAGGCAAAAAACCAAGTGCTGGTAAACCGAGAGGTTAATTTAACTGAACGAGGTTTGGCACAAGGAGTTGAGCTATGAGTTCGAAAAAAGATACATATTACGTACCAGCTGAAAGCAGCTGGCCGATTATAGGCGCCATTGCCTTGTTCATGGTTGCAGTAGGGGCTGGGTTAACGGTCCAGAACATGGAAAGCCAAGGTGACGGAAGCATCATAGGTAAAGTGGTTCTGTTTATAGGATTTGGTGTACTGCTTTATATGTTGGCTGGTTGGTTTAGTAATGTCATAACCGAATCACTAACGGGAAAGTATTCAGAGCAAATCGCGAGATCTTTTCGACAAGGTATGAGTTGGTTTATTTTCTCTGAAGTGATGTTCTTTGGTGCTTTTTTCGGTGCCCTTTTTTACGCGAGAATGATCTCTGTTCCTTGGCTAGGAGGAGCTGGCAATAATGCGATGACTCATGAGGTCTTGTGGCCTATGTTCGAATCAATTTGGCCTTTAACTACCACTCCATCTGGTACTGAAACACAGGCTATGCCCTGGCAAGGGATCCCTCTAAAAAATACCGTCCTTCTTCTATTGTCTTCTATTACGTTACATATGGCACATATCAGCTTAGAAACTAACAAGCGTATGGCTCTAATTGTATGGCTCGAAATCACCATAGTACTAGCAGGCTTCTTCTTGTACTTCCAAGGTGAGGAGTACATGCACGCCTATCAAGATATGGATCTGACGTTACAGTCTGGTATTTACGGAAATACGTTCTTTTTATTGACCGGTTTTCACGGTCTACATGTTTGTTTAGGGACTATTTTCCTTGTCATTCTACTTTTCCGAATAGCCAAAGACCATTTTACGCCTAAAGATCACTTCGCGTTTCAAGCGGGTAGCTGGTATTGGCACTTTGTAGATGTGGTGTGGCTGTGTTTGTTTATCTTTGTATACGTAATTTAATTAGTAAGGTCGTGGGTTTGGTTGGATTAAACCAGTAAATAGGGCGATGAGAATCAGGGTGAGGACGAGTGCAGATGCTATGACCCGCTTACCAAGRAAGTGACTCATCGACTTGTTGTGTTCTCCCCCTTTGGACATCAGAAAGAGGGCTTTGGATAAGTTAAATATGATGAAAAACAGAAACAATACTAAAGCAGTTTTGAAAATGAGTGACACGAGCATAAGTAGTCCTAACAGTTTGGTATTGATGTTGAAAAGTATGTGGCGACATAAAGCGGTGATCCTCGCTGCTGTCTTAACTTTGGTCACTGTTTCTGTTTTGGTCAAACTTGGTTTGTGGCAATTGTCTCGAGGATATGAAAAGCAAGAGCTCGAACACCAATTAAAAATTCGTAAACAGAAGCATGCTATAGATTTGGATTCGCTGATTAATGAAATGTCTATTACAGGTGATGACATTAATGTTACTGCGTTTACGGGGGTTAAGGTTTCGCTTCGAATTAACCCTACGACACTTCAGGAAGATGGAAAGAACGTGTTTCTATTAGATAACCAAACGTTTGAAGGCAATGTCGGGTATATCGCGTACCAGTTAGTATTAATAGGTCAGCAGGAGAGGGTTGTGTATGCGTTGATTGATTTGGGTTTCGTTAAAGCGAGCCGAGAGCGCAGTGTGTTACCTAGTATTGAAGTGTTGACCGAAGAGCAAGAAATAACAGGACGATTGTACGTTAAATCAATGAACCCGTTGAGTTCTGAACTGGGGTTAGAAAGTACCAATCCATATCGAATTCAAAATCTGAATTTTGGGGCGTTAAGTGAGCGACTTGGTGTAGAGCTATTTCCATTGATCATTCAACCTACGGAATTAGATGGCTGGGCAAACCCATTTATTTGGGTACCTGCGAATATGAGTTCATCTAAGCATTTTGGCTATTCGGTGCAGTGGTTTGTGATGGCATTGGTACTTAGCTTAATCACATTACGTTTGGCTTGGAAACAGATTAATACGAAGACAAAAACGCTAGCGATTAAGAAAGTTAAACCAACAGTTAAGTGAGGAAGGTTGATTATGGATAAACCGTTGTTGAAAGGTCGTATGACACTTGTTGGTTTAGTGGTTGTTTTTGCTTTACCTGCCTTAATTGCAAAATTGA
Organism: Vibrio makurazakiensis; assembly: GCF_050337375.1. Taxonomy (NCBI): domain Bacteria; kingdom Pseudomonadati; phylum Pseudomonadota; class Gammaproteobacteria; order Vibrionales; family Vibrionaceae; genus Vibrio; species Vibrio makurazakiensis. Next base: position 12,100 of record NZ_JAKJSW010000112.1, read on the forward strand.
TCCTGTCACAAAATTGGTATCAATCTGGCGTTACCAATTTTGGGCAGTTGATTGACGGCAATGTCACTTTGTCTAGTCTTGGTATCGAAAGTTCTGAGTCGCAAGAAGGTTGGTTGCTGGGTTATGTTATCCCCGAACATTGCGACGAACTGTGCACACAACAGATGCATATTTTAGGGCAAAGCTATATTGCACTTGGCAAATATAAAGAACGAGTGTCGCCCACCATTTTTGCAACAAAGAGTAGTGATAGTAATTGGCTAGAAAGTCACGATGCAGACGCGTTAGTGGTAAGTGAAGTGAACGAGAGAGTGTTCCAGGACGCTTCGATCATCATTGTCGACCCATTGGGTCAATTGGTGATGCTGTATCCAAGTGTGACGAATGAATCTGAATTAGTGAGCCAGTCGAAAGGCATGCTGCACGACTTGAGAAAGCTCTTAAAGYTGTCCCGTGTTGGATAAGTTGAAATATAAAGCGAATTTAAAGAGTAGAGCGAAGGCGTATAGGCAGAAGTTGATACTTAGTGATATTCAAACGGGTAACTGTTTTTAGGACTTGAATGTAAGGATGCAGAATGAAAAGAGAAGCGCCTTCAGCATTAATCACCTTAGTGAAAGTAACGATTATTTTTACTCTGATCGTCATCGTTCTAGGTGCATACACTAGACTGTCGGATGCGGGGTTAGGCTGCCCTGATTGGCCGGGGTGTTATGGTCAATTATCTGTTCCAAATGAAGTGGATGAAATTCATCAAGCTAATGCAGCTTTTCCTGAAAGAGCCGTCGAGCCACAGAAGGCTTGGCTAGAAATGATCCATCGTTATTTTGCCGGAAGTTTAGGGGTACTCGTATTTATCTGTAGCGTATGGTGCATACGCATCAAAGGGTTACCCAATGTATTGGCGTTTAGTATTACCATTGTTGTGGTTGTTCAAGCTGCTTTAGGAATGTGGACAGTAACTTTGAAACTGATGCCTGTTATTGTAATGGCTCATTTGATCGGTGGTTTCACTTTACTCTCGCTACTGTCTTTACTCTATTGCCAACTACGTCAGGTCCAGCAACATATCGATCACCTAGCCGTTGACCCAACTGTTAAGCATTGGGCTCTAGTTGGTGTGCTTGTGGTCATCGCACAAATCTTTTTGGGTGGTTGGACATCTTCGAACTATGCGGCGCTTATGTGTACATCTCTGCCCATTTGTGAAGGAAATTGGATAAGTTATCTAGACTTCAAAAATGCATTTAATTTACTGCAGCCTGGGCATGAAAATTATGAGTTTGGAGTACTAGAGTACCCAGCGCGTATGACTATTCATGTGAGCCACCGTTTCGGCGCGATAGTTACATCAATCATAATGATGACTCTTGTTTTTAAGCTTCAAAGGCAGTCTGGTGAGGTTTTGAATCGGATTGGTCATGTATTAGGCTTGATATTGATATTACAAATTGGGTTAGGCATTAGTAATGTCGTATTTCAGTTACCTCTGCTGGTTGCAGTAGCTCATAACCTAGGAGCTGCACTTATGCTTGTAGGCCTAGTAACGACCAATTATTTATTGTGGCAACCACAGGTGGGATATACCGAATTAATAGTGAATACACAACGCGAGGCTGATTATGATAAATAAAGTTTCAGTTGAAAAATCGATTCAATTAACGAGTAACCAACCACAGGCTGCTCTTCAAAACTGGCGTGTGTATCTGAATTTGACCAAGCCGAAGGTTGTCGCCTTAATGCTGCTCACGGCTTTAGTTGGAATGTGTTTAGCTAATCCGGATGAGTTTTCATTGCGACTCAGCATGCTGGCATTATTGGGGATAGGGTTGATGGCTGCGTCTGCAGCGGCTTTTAATCACTTAATTGACAGACGTATTGATGCCCAAATGATAAGAACCCACAAACGTCCACTTCCGTCGGGTGAAATAAATGGGATCAGAGTTCTTACGTTTGCATTTGGACTGGGGGTGATTGGGTTTGCAATATTACATCAATGGGTCAATGAACTTACTGCGTGGCTGACCTTCGCGAGCTTATTGGGCTATGCGGTGATATATACGATGTATTTGAAACGAGCCACACC
>NZ_JAKJSW010000113.1:0-13865 GCF_050337375.1 Vibrio makurazakiensis
GTCATGGCCTTTGGTGTGATGGTAAATATAGTACCATGTGTCAGGGTAGCCGTTTTCAACTAGCATTGGGGAACCCATAACGTAACGAACCTGAGCTTTGGTCATGCCAAACTTCAGTTTATCGACTGCTTCTTGCTCAACATAGTTACCTTGGTTGATATCAATTCGATAAACTATTTTTTCTAGTAAAGAGCAACCGGTCAACATTGTTAGTGCAAGTGGGACTGCTACTAACCACTTTTTCATTTGCATAGTCTCAGATCTTAGTAATTCGCTTAAATTCTGCTTGATAATAAACAAGCTCAAGCAAGAAGTAAAAAGCTCCTTGCACTTTGAACAGTATCAGACTACTAATTTTGAGTTAAGTTGCAAATTCATCGCAAATATTCAGCCAATAGTGGCTTTTCATGTTTTCACTAGGCTGCAATCAACAATTCTTTGGCATTCGCAAGAGTCGATTCTGTAATTTGGCTCCCGCCTAACAACCTAGCTAACTCTGAAATACGTTGCTGTTCATCGAGATTATGCATTTGTGTTTCTGTCTTTCCTGACTTTGTATCTTTCGCCACAAACAGTTGTTGGTGCCCACAACCCGCAACTTGAGGTAAGTGAGTCACACACATAACTTGAGTTGATTCGCCTAATTGGCGGAGCATTTTTCCTACGACAGCGGCGGTTGGGCCACTGATACCCACATCGACTTCATCAAAGATTAGGCTAGGCGTATCGACTTTTTGAGCTGTGATCACTTGGATGGCTAAAGATATCCGAGAAAGTTCACCGCCAGAAGCTACCTTAGCAATAGGCTGCATTGGTTGACCTGGGTTAGTGGATACAACAAAAATCACATCATCCATGCCTAATGGAGAAGGCCGGGTGTTATTACTCGAAACTTCTATAGCGAATTGTGCTTTTTCCATGCTGAGTTCATGCATACTTTGAGTGATCAGCTTATTCAATTCTTTGGCATAGCGGCAGCGAGATTTATGTAATTTATCAGACTTCGCGACAAAGTTAGTGTACTGAGCTTCAACTTCTTGAGCTAATTCATCTAGTTTCTCATCAGAACAATCTAGTTCTTCAATCTGTTGAAGCAGATCTTGATGATGCTGGTATAGCTCTTCTGGTAAGACATGGTGCTTACGAGACATAGACATTACTTTTGAAAAGCGTTCTTCTACGTAAGCCATGCGACCTGGGTCGACATCAATACTGTCTAGGTAAGTTCGAAGTTCACTGTTGGTTTCTTCAATTTGAATAATGGCTTCAGAAAGCATGTTGGGTAATTCTGCTAATCGTTCATCCAGCTCGGCAAGTTGAATTAAGGAGTTATTGGCCGATTGCAAAATACCAAGCGCATTAACTTCTTCACCTTCATATATAAGCTCGATAGCCTGTTGGCAGGTTGAGGCAAGTTCGCCGCTATTGGACAAGCGCTTATGTTCTTGTTCGAGCTCTTCATATTCATCCTCTCCAATAGCTAACTCGTTAAGCTCTTTGATTTGATATTCAAGGAGCTGTTTTTGAGCTTGATTTTGTTGACTGTTTTCAATTAATTGCTTTAAGTGATTGTCAGCCTGACGCCAGGTTTGATAAGCGTTACGTGTCGATTTCAAAAGGTTTAGGTGACCCGCGTATTGATCCAGCATGGCCATTTGATATTCACTTTTCATCAGTTGATGATGGGCGTGTTGACCGTGAATATTAATAAGCAGTTGCCCGAGAGACTTAAGTTGAGAAAGAGGAACAGGGCTACCGTTGATAAATGCTCGCGAGCGACCTTCTTTAGAGATCGTACGGCGTAAAATACACTCACCTCCGTCAAGCAACTCGTTGTCTTCTAACCAGCGAGTTGCGTGAACATTGTTATCCAGTAAAAATGCGGCGCTAACTTCGGTTTTGTCTTCACCTTGCCTTACCATTCCCGCATCGGATCTTCCTCCAAGACATAAACCAAGTGCGTCAATCGCGATGGATTTACCTGCACCCGTTTCCCCAGTGATAGTTGTCATGCCTTTAGTAAGTTCTAGCTGTAAAGACTTAACAATAGCGAAATTATTAACACTTAGATGAGCCAGCATTTTTATTTACCTGTATAACTGAAAGTACTGTATATAAGCTCAGTATATACTGTTTCTTTATACAGTAAAGTTTGAGGTGAAAAATTTTTTGTGAGTGAGATCAGAAGACTACGCATTTTGAAGGTGGAGGGTCATGGGCTTGATTATGACGATTGAAAAGAAAAGGGCTGACGTAATACGCCAGCCCTTAGGTGTTTTTACTGAAATAACGGTGAGTTAGTCTGTTTTAAAACAGCTTACTAGACCAACCCAACTTGTTACGTAGTACATGATAATAGCTGTAATCTTTTGGATGGATCAGTTTGAGTACATTTGGGCTTTGGTAAATATGAATTTCATCACCAGGAGATACTGGAAGTGATATTTGCCCATCACAGCTCACTTCTTGAGTGCCACGATTATCAGGAGACACGACTAGCTTGATGCGTCTTTTTCCGTCTACAACTAATGGTCGGCTTGAAAGAGTATGCGGAAMCATTGGGACAAGTGAAATCGCATTTAAGCTTGAAGACAGAATTGGCCCACCACCAGATAAGGAATACGCAGTAGACCCGGTTGGTGTGGAGATGATCAGTCCGTCAGAACGTTGCGAAAACGCAAAGCTGTTATCAATATAAACTTCAAATTCGATCATGTGTGCAACTTGACCGGGGTGAAGTACCGCTTCGTTCAGTGCTGCGTTATGACTTTTTATTTGACCATGGCGGTGAATTTCAGTCTCAAGTAGGAAGCGTTCTTCTTCCATGTACTCGCCGTTTAGCACATCGGTAAGTGCTGACTGAAAATTGTCTGGACTTAGGTCTGTTAAGAATCCTAGGTTGCCTCTATTCACACCAATCACAGATATATCAAAACGCGATAAAATACGAGCTGCACCAAGCATATTGCCATCACCACCCACAACAATTGCAAGATCGGCTATTTTTCCTAGCTCGACTAGGCTTGAAAAGTGTTGTGCAGGGATTTCTTCTAAAATACTGGAGAGCCTGTCATCAATAAATACTTGATAGCCCTCAGATGTTAGCCAGTTATACAGCTCTCTATGAGTCTGAATTGCTTGCTGATCTCTGGGCTTACCGATAATTGCGATGACTTCAAATGGCTTTTTCATAGGTTTTCCAACCGAATTAGGCTTGAATCAAAATTCTTCATCCCCATAATAAAGGCAAGTTGAATGTCTATGCGAGTGTTTTATATCAATTTCAGGCGGAAATGAGCCTGTCACTTGTATTGAAAATTGAATTCTGGAGAGATCATGAGCAACGAACAAAACAAAGTAAACGAAGAAGAGCTACAACAACAAGAAACAGTAGAGCAAGAAGTTGAAGCTGTAGGTACTGAAGGTGATGTTGATTGGAATGCTGAAGAAGGTATCTTCCCAGAAGGCGATCTAGTAGATGAAGGTCAAGTAGCAATGCTTGAAGCTGCTCTATTGGCAAGTGAAGCAAAAGTAAAAGAACAGCAAGATTCTGTTCTTCGTGCTAAAGCTGAAGTTGAAAACATGCGTCGTCGTAGTGAGCAAGAAGTAGATAAAGCGCGTAAATACGCTCTAAACAAGTTTGCTGAAGGCTTACTGCCGGTTATCGACAACCTAGAACGTGCGATCCAAGCTGCAGATACTGAAAGCGAAGCGGTTAAGCCTTTATTAGAAGGTGTTGAACTGACGCATAAAACTTTTGTAGATACGGTTGCTAAGTTTGGTCTTAAAGAGATCAACCCTGAAGGTGAAGTATTCAACCCTGAATACCACCAAGCAATGTCTATCCAAGAAAGCCCAGACCACGAAACAAATACAGTAATGTTTGTTATGCAGAAAGGCTACGAGCTTAACGGCCGTGTTGTTCGCCCTGCAATGGTAATGGTTGCTAAATAAGGCAAGCTAGTTAATAAATGAAGTGGTGATGATTACAAGATAATTCACTGCTTGATTTGAATGTATAAAGAGAGACTTCGGTCTCTCTTTTTTTGTATTTATCGCCTGAATCGCCCGATTAGTAGGCAAAAAACTTTTTTCGGTACGTCATTTCTTTTAATTTATTTAGATCAGTTACTTAGAGTTATATTTTATGAAACTGGTTGTTTTAAAACATTTACTCCGATGTCACATTTGTAATCTTTATGTAAAAAAATGCTTTCAATTGTTATGTTGATATGTAAAATCTCCGGCCATATCGAGATATGACTCGTATATATAACTATAAAAGTACAAATTTCAAACACAACTAACTGGAGAAGAATGATGGATAAATCGCTCTCAAGTAAAATATTTGTAGGCTTATTTGCTGGTCTACTAATCGGTACAGCGATTCAGTACCTATTCAGCGGTATTGCGATTTTTGATACGTACCTACTTGGTGCTGCGGAAGGCGCTGGTGGTATGTTCGTATCACTTATCAAACTTCTTGTTGTTCCACTGGTATACGTATCGATTGTATGCGGTATCGTTGAACTGAAAGACATTCGCTCATTTGGTCGTCTTGGTGGTAAAACCTTTGGTCTTTACATTATTAATACCATCATCGCGATTTCTGCTGCTCTAACGATTGGTCTTATTTTCCAACCGGGCGCTGGCGCGAACCTAGCGGGTACAGTTTCTGAGACAATTGCTCTTACAACAACTGAAACACCAGACATCTTCTCTCTTGTAGTTAACATCGTTCCTAGCAACCCTGTAGAAGCGTTTGCAAGCGGTGACATGCTACAAATCATCTTCATGGCTATTCTGACAGGTCTCGCTATCCAAGCTCTTGATTCTCGTGGTGGCCCAGCTATCAAGACGTTCAAGATGGCTAACGAAATCATGATGAAGCTTATCGGCCTAGTAATGAGTCTTGCGCCTTACGGTGTATTTGCTCTGATGATTCAACTGGGTGCAACACTTGATGCAAACACGCTAATGTCAGTTGCTGGCTACGTAGCGCTTGTTGTTGCAATGCTTGTGTTCTGGATTTTCTTCTTCTACCCAATGATGGTTGGTTCATTCACTGGTATTTCTCCAAAGCAGTTCCTACGTGCGACTCGTGAGCAAGTTCTATTCTCACTGTCTACAGCAAGTTCGAACGCTACAATTCCAGTAACTATGCGTACTCTAACTGACAAGCTGAACGTATCTAAGTCAGTTGCTGGTTTCGGTGTACCACTAGGTGCAACAATGAACATGTCTGGTGTATCTATCTACATCGCACTAGCAACTATGTTCGTAGCAAACGCATTTGGTCAGCCAATCAACACAGCTGATATCTTCACTCTAGGTCTAACTATCTTGCTACTGTCTATCGGTGCTGGTGGTGTTCCTGGTGGCGGTGTTGTTATGGTAGGTGTTCTATTGCACCAACTAGGTTTGCCACCAGAAGGTCTAGCGATTGTTGCTGCTGTTGACCGTATCTGTGACATGTTCTGTACTTCTTCTAACGTTGTTGGTGATACTGCGGTTAACACTATCGTAGCGAAATCTGAAAACGAGATTGGCGTTGAGTCAGAAAAAGAAGTTGAACTGAATAAAGCTGAAGCTTAATAAGCCAAGGTTATATGAATAGTGAAAAGCGAGGCTCTTAGCCTCGCTTTTTTGTATAAGAAAACAAGATATAGAGATTAGTACGTAATTGGTAAGGTTCTAATTTCTTTTGAATATGCTGACTTAGGTGTGCATATAGGCAAGGATAAAGAGTGAATTGTGATTGGAATTAGAAAGTTTCTACTCATAATGCGCAGCTAATGAGTTATCTCGAGATACATCTAAAAACTTTTTGATTTTTTTTCATGTTGTCCCTTGAAAACCATTTCTCAGCCCTTATCTATTGGGCATACGAAAGCAAAAACTTTGCATTTTAATTTTGTGTATTAGGGTTGAATCCCTGATTACCACCCCCCACATAGTGGGTATAGCGAAAACTAATATAGAATTTATTCGGAGATAGCCTGATGGGTCGAATCATTGGTATTGATTTAGGTACTACTAACTCTTGTGTTGCTGTTCTTGACGGCGATGCACCACGCGTAATTGAAAATGCTGAAGGCGAACGTACAACAGCATCTGTAATCGCATACACAGAAAGCGAAACGCTAGTTGGTCAACCTGCGAAACGCCAAGCGGTTACTAACCCTCAAAACACACTATTCGCTATTAAGCGTCTAATCGGTCGTCGTTTTGAAGATGAAGAAGTTCAGCGCGATATCGAAATCATGCCTTTTAACATTGTTAAAGCTGATAACGGTGATGCATGGGTTGAAGCGCAAGGCCAAAAAATGGCTGCTCCTCAAGTATCTGCTGAAGTTCTTAAGAAAATGAAGAAAACAGCTGAAGACTTCCTAGGTGAAGAAGTAACTGGCGCAGTAGTTACTGTTCCTGCTTACTTTAACGATGCACAACGTCAAGCAACTAAAGATGCTGGTCGTATCGCAGGTCTTGATGTTAAGCGTATCATCAACGAACCAACTGCTGCAGCTCTAGCTTACGGTCTAGACAAGAAAGGCGGCGACCGCACTATCGCTGTTTACGACCTTGGTGGTGGTACTTTCGATATCTCTATCATTGAGATTGACGAAGTTGAAGGCGAGAAAACTTTCGAAGTTCTTTCTACTAACGGTGATACGCACCTAGGTGGCGAAGATTTCGATAACCGCATGATCAACTACCTAGTAGATGAGTTCAAGAAAGAGCAAGGCATCGATCTTAAAGCTGATCCACTAGCAATGCAGCGTGTTAAAGAAGCAGCAGAAAAAGCGAAAATCGAGCTTTCTTCTACTACTCAAACAGACGTAAACCTACCTTACGTTACTGCTGATGCAACTGGTCCTAAGCACATGAACGTTAAAGTGACTCGTGCGAAGCTTGAGTCTCTAGTTGAAGATCTAGTTCAACGTTCTCTTGAGCCACTAAAAGTTGCTCTAGCGGATGCTGACCTATCTGTAGGCGAAATCACTGACGTAATCCTAGTTGGTGGTCAGACTCGTATGCCTATGGTTCAAGCTAAGGTAACTGAGTTCTTCGGCAAAGAGCCACGTAAAGACGTTAACCCTGATGAAGCAGTAGCAATGGGTGCTGCAGTTCAAGGTGGTGTTCTTGCTGGTGACGTTAAAGACGTACTACTTCTAGACGTTACTCCTCTATCTTTCGGTATCGAAACGATGGGTGGTGTAATGACTAAGCTAATCGAGAAGAACACGACTATCCCGACTAAAGCGGATCAAACGTTCTCTACAGCTGAAGACAACCAAAATGCAGTAACTATCCACGTTCTTCAAGGTGAGCGTAAGCAAGCGACTTACAACAAGTCTCTTGGTCAGTTCAACCTAGAAGGTATTCAACCAGCACCACGTGGCATGCCACAAATCGAAGTAACATTCGACCTAGATGCTGATGGTATCCTGAACGTATCTGCTAAAGATAAAGCGACTGGTAAAGAGCAAAAGATCACTATCCAAGCATCAGGCGGCCTGTCTGAGGAAGAGATCGAAGCAATGGTACAAGAAGCAGAAGCTAACAAAGAAGCTGATAAGAAGTTTGAAGAGCTAGTAACTGCACGTAACCAAGCTGACCAAATGATCCACGGCACTCGTAAGCAAGTAGAAGAAGCTGGTGAAGCTCTACCTGCAGACGAGAAAGAGAAAATCGAAGCAGCTATTACAGCACTAGAAGAAGTTAAATCTGGTGATGATAAAGAAGCTATCGATGCTAAAGTTCAAGAACTTATGCAAGCAGCTCAAAAGCTAATGGAAATTGCTCAACAGAAAGCTCAAGCTGAACAAGCAGGTGCTGAAGCTGGTGAACAACCTAAGCAAGACGATGATGTTGTTGACGCTGAATTCGAAGAAGTAAAAGACGAGAAGAAGTAATTCTTTTTGCTAGGAAGCTTGTTTAAAGCTTCCTTTTCTTCAGAAATATCTTGCGGGCGTCAGAGGTAACTCTCACGCCCGTAAATTTGTATTTAGGCTTGTCGATCTAGATAATAGCTTTATTCGGTATTCAAACCGACAGAACTTTTATCTAGATTGATACACAAACTACTGAAATGGTTTTTCGGTAGTGGCAATTATTTGGTGACCGAGAACATGTCAAAACGTGATTTTTACGAAGTATTAGGCGTAAGCCGCGATGCATCAGAGCGTGATATTAAAAAAGCGTACAAACGCTTAGCAATGAAATTCCACCCAGACCGTAATCAGGGTGATGAAAGCGCTGCAGATAAATTTAAAGAAGTAAAATTAGCGTACGAAATTCTAACCGACTCACAAAAGAAAGCGGCTTACGACCAATACGGCCATGCTGCTTTTGAGCAAGGTGGAATGGGCGGTGGCGGCGGCTACGGTGGTGGCCAAGGCGATTTCGGCGACATTTTTGGTGATGTATTCGGCGATATCTTTGGTGGCGGTCGTCGTGGTGGCGGTCAACAGCGTGCTCAGCGTGGTTCAGACTTGCGCTACAACATGGAGCTGTCTCTTGAAGAAGCAGTGCGTGGTTGCTCTAAAGAAATTGAAGTACCAACATTAGTTGGTTGTGATACTTGTGACGGTTCTGGTGCGAAGAAAGGTTCTTCAGCAACGACTTGTGGCACTTGTCATGGCCATGGTCAGGTTCAAATGCGTCAAGGCTTCTTTGCTGTTCAACAAACATGTCCAACATGTAACGGTAAAGGCAAGATCATTAAAGACCCATGTAATTCATGTCATGGTCAAGGTCGCAAACAGAAGACTAAAACACTTAACGTTAAGATCCCATCAGGTGTGGATACTGGCGATCGTATTCGCTTATCTGGCGAAGGTGAAGCCGGTGAATCTGGCGCACCAGCAGGCGATCTGTACGTTCAAGTTCACGTAAAAGAGCACCATATCTTTGAGCGTGACGGCAATAACCTTTACTGCGAAGTGCCTGTAAGTTTTGCTATGGCAGCGTTAGGTGGTGAAGTTGAAGTCCCAACACTGGATGGTCGTGTAAACCTTAAAGTACCTGAAGAAACGCAAACTGGCCGTATGTTCCGTATGCGTGGTAAAGGCGTGAAGGGTGTTCGCGGTGGCGGCGTTGGTGATCTGATAGTTAAACTGGTAATCGAAACTCCAGTAAAACTAAGTTCTCGTCAAAAAGAACTATTAAAAGAATTTGAAGAAACTTGTGGTGGTGAAGCTGCAAATAAGCATAAACCTAAATCAGAAGGTTTCTTCAATGGCGTTAAAAACTTCTTCGATGATTTGACGAAGTAATTAAGCCATAACGTAAAAACCAAAAGCCTGCTTTATCAAGCAGGCTTTTTTGATCGGGAGACCTAGGTTATATTTAGCCGACTCTACTTCTCAATAAGGTCACTTAAAAACTTGGGATTAAATGAATTCTAATTATTCCCAACATTCCTCAGGAGTTTGAGCTCCGGCAGCGTTAAGTGTGATGGTTTTTGGTGTCCTAGGTAAGCATGAGTCCTGGTCTTGCCCTAGTCGAGATTGAGCTGTCGCGGTAATGGTGTAGGCCATAGTACTTGAGCTAGAAATTGTAAAACGATAACGATCGCTATCTGAGTCGCATGTTAGACAAGCCCCACCAGAGATAATATTTCCCCAACTGTAGCCGCTATTATATTCACTCTCTAGTTGTAACTGGATTTTGGCTAGATCTGCTAATGCCGTAGTTCGGTGCGCTTTGAGTACATGATTTGTATAGCTAGGGTAGGCAATAGCAGCCAATAGCGCGATCACAGCGACGACAATCAATAGTTCGATCAATGTCATTCCTTTACGAACTAAGTTGTTGTTGTTGCATATATTTATTCGAATCATTTCGAGTAGTTCCTGTTCTACTTTCGGCCTATTTTTCTCTGGTGGTAGCATCGGTGCAAGATTAAATACGGTTATGAATGGTATTACATAGGAATTTGGGAAATGACTCGCGGGTTTACTTTATTGGAGCTGTTAATCACGGTAGCAGTGCTTGCTGTGCTTTTGGCTACAGCAGCGCCTAGTTTTAGCTCTCTGGCACAGACGACTCAAATGCAAAGACTAGCAACAGAGATCAATGGGTTCATGATACAAGCCAAATCTGAGGCTGTTATGCGAAATCAAGATTTGTGGGCTCACTTTGTCATGGTGGGGAATCAAAACAGTTCGGGTGAATGGAAAATTGAATTAAAAACATCGGATGTTGCCAATGTAGGCCCGTCATTGCTGACTATGCAGGGGGAAGCCTTTAAAAATATTAACCTGATAGTGAATTACAGCTCAGAGCAAATAAAGTTTAGCGGAGTGAATGGTAAAGCCAAAGACGGCAATCTTAAATTCTCAGTTGGGAATAAGGTACTAACCCTGATCACTTATCGATCTTCTGGTCGGATGCGAATCTGCGGTGTAGGAGGGGCGTACTATGGCTATGATGAATGTAGTTAGCTTGGGTAGAAACTCCAATCGGTTAAGCCTAGTAGGAGTGGCAACCGTTTCTTCTCAAAATCGATGTTGTGGGACAAATAAACAAAAAGGTGCCACGTTAGTTGAGATGGTGATTGCTTCCTCATTAGGACTCGTTGCTATCGTTGGAGTTGGGTCCATTTTTCTTTCTGGACAAAAGATTTCGAATGAGAAAGGAAAACAGTTACTCCTTTTACAGCAAGTATCCGGTGCTCTACAGTATTTTAAACAAGACCTCCAACGAGCAGGCTACGACGGTGGAAATGGAAACTCTTTAACTCTTTCAGGTACCTCAGACATCATTTATGTGGCTCCTGATTTTCATTCTGTTGCTTATGCTTACACGCATGGTACCCAAGTTCGAAATGTTGCGTTTGTATTTGATTCAGGAGCTATTAAGGTTTGTGATAGGCCATCAACTGCGCCTAAAACTGTGTCACAGGCGGTTAGTGGGTGTTCGTCTATATTTGAACCTAACCAGATAACAGTAACGAACTTTTTAATTCAAACATCTCATGTTGCAACATCAAGTGTCAGCTCTGGGATGACCACACTCTCTATTGCTGCCGAGTTAGCCAGCGATGCCTCTGTCACGTACTCCACGTCTGTTGATATCCAACATAGGAGTTGGCAGTGATGGTTGAGCAAATAGTTGCGATGAAGAAAGTTGATAGCTTCAAAGAAGGAAAGCAGCAAGGTGCGATCTCACTGCTGGTGACGAGCGTATTATTGATTGCTACTTTAATGGTTACACTGGCCAGTTATCGATCTACGTTTTATCAGATTAAACGGGCAAATAACGAGGTGGACGCTAGGCAACAGCATTGGAAAGCGGAAGGCGGGCTTGAATGTGGTTTTACTCAATTTAAGCAAGCGAATAGTTTGCCTGCTACGGTTGCTCCTTGCTATAGCACTAACTCGTTGATTCCTACTTTTACTGCAGTATCATCGGGTTATGAAGTGAGTGCGGTAGTTGGTAGTACTCACTTAGCTCGTACCTTGATGTTTGGTGGTGCGTTAGCAAGTGGTGCAATGCAGTCTAGCGCCGATGTTTATTTTTATTCGAGCACCACCTTCTCAACTCCAGACCCTGGTGTATTAAGTAGTGATGGTTGGGAGTGCGTTGCGCTTCGGTATCGAAATCGCTATCACTACTCTTCTCTCGATAATAAAGGGGTAGTGCATGGTGTTCCCCCTTACAGTACTTTTCAAAACCCATCGGGCGCAGATTGTTCGAATGTCCCTGGGAATGATCATTTGTCCTACGGTGATGGAAATGATTTTATTCAAGATTCTACCGTTAAGCCTTTTGAGTCTTTCTTTGGCGTCCCTGTGGCCGATCATAATGACATAAGAGATGAAGGTTCATTTGTCGTATTGAATGGTAGTGGATTACCTAAAACCTTAGCCAATTGTGGGCAGGTACTAGCTTCACAGATAAATTCAGGTAACCACCACCTTTGGATTGAAGGGGGATGTGAAATCACTCAGGCTCAATACAACAATTTAATTGATGCAACAGCGGCAACTGACGGGGTGACGATTTTAGTTCACGATGGCTTAATGTCTATCATGGGCAAACCTTCTACAGGCGCAACTTCTAATCAGCTTAAAGGCGTGTTGTTCCATTTTAATTTTGAGTATTCACCTAGCCCTGCCGATTGGGCATCATTTGATGCGAATACCTATTTGAACCATGTCCCGAGTGTTATCGAAGAAAGTTATCGAACCATTGCCTCTTATTATCAGCATGGCGCTTTTACTGTATCTGGAGGGCAGTATTTCGATGCACCAAATCAGGCGGCAGTATTTTATGATTCTTTAGATTTTAGGTTCAACAAAGATGTTATTGATAACTCAAGAAGTGAGTTTAGTAATATCAATTGGCAAAAAGGATCATGGAATGATTTCTAATCAACGTGGTTTTAGTTTGATTGAAGTTTTACTTTCTTTTTTATTGATTGGAGTCGGCTCTTTAGGTTTGGTTAAACTGCAAATTTATACTGAGCAAAAAGCGGAATATGCGATCAATAGTATTGAGGCTTTGCATTTAGCAGAGAGTAAGCTGGAGTGGTTTCGCACTCGTGGCGCATTAACTGCTTTTTCTACGATAACGCCCGCCGATTTCACGTCGGATATTGTAAATGGTTCTGATGCATCTCATGCTGATTTTACTCTCAACTGGACGGTTGTTGAGAGTTTATCTGGAGAATTGAAAACGATAAATATTCAAAGTTCCTGGGAAGACAGAGCAGGAATAACTCAGTCTGTGGAGCTGATGACTATGGTGTCTAAATATAGCGAATTTGACTGATACCTAGAGCTTATTATTTCAATATAGTGATAGTTTGCACATCTCAGACATTGTTTGCATGCTAGTTAAATTTATGTATACGGTGTGGTGTTTTTTGTGTTTTGTATTTGTTGTTGCTATATGGTGTTTTTGCAAAATATGTCTCCATTTATGGAAAATTAGATGGAATCTTGTGCTTTTTTATAGCGACTTTAATAGAATRTGTGTTGTACCAATAGGTCATGGTCATAATTTTAATAGACCTAGTTAAACAACATCACATTTGGAGTTACCATGAGTAACCAAGCTATAAATAAGGCTCCGTCTACTGACAAAGTTAGTGGTATGGATCGCTTTCTAAACTTCATTGAACGCGCAGGTAACAAGATCCCTGATCCAGCAATCTTGTTCTTCTGGGCGTTAGTTATTGTATGGGTATCATCTGCACTTTTGTCGAATCTTTCATTCGATCTAATCAATCCTCAAACGGGTGCTGCTCTAGAAGTTAATAACCTACTGACTGGTGAAGCGCTTGCAAGCTTCCTAGCGAATATGGTTACTACGTTCACTGGTTTTGCACCATTAGGTATTGTACTGGTTGCTATGTTGGGTGTCGGCGTTGCTGACTCTTCAGGCTTCATTACAACTGGCCTTAAGAAGATGCTTAACTTCACACCAGCTAAGCTATTAACGCCAATGCTTATCCTAGTTGCTATTGTGTCTCACACAGCAGCGGATGCAGGTTATGTTCTAGTTATCCCGCTTGGTGGTATCATCTTCCATGCTGCAGGTCGTCACCCACTAGCAGGTATCGCAGCAGCGTTTGCTGGTGTATCAGGTGGTTTCTCTGCAAACTTCATCCCTTCAGGTATTGATCCTCTACTAGCTGGTTTCACTCAAACAGCGGCAAACGTTCTTGACCCTGCATACGTGATCAACCCACTAGCGAATATTTTCTTCACTGGTTTATCTTCAATTCTTATTGTTGGTATCGGTTGGTACGTGACAGAGAAGATTATTGAACCACGCCTGGCAAAAACACCAGTAGATGAAGATGCTGAACAAGCACCAGATCTAGGTACGTTCACTGCTATTGAATCTAAAGC